>CBHYLO010000562.1:0-3328 GCA_966128675.1 uncultured bacterium
AGGCGCCGCTCGGCGGACGCGTCGCGCGCATCGAGCGCGTGGAGCAGCGCCGCGACGTCGGGCGGCGCGTCGGCCTGCGCGGCACCGGCGCGCGCGCCGCCGAGCAGCGCGGCCTGCACGACGCCCGCCCAGGCGGCGACGGCGGCGGCGCCCGGCGTCACGCGGACGCTCCCATCGTGTGCGCGACGGGCTGCGTGAGCGAGAGCAGCCGCCCACCGTCCGACGCCGAGAGCGGGAGCAGCGCGTCGCCGTCCCACTCGCCGGCGATCCAGACGGGATGCCCGCCCGAGAGCGCGAGCAGCGGCCAGCCCGCGTGGAAGCGCGGCGCGAGCGGCAGCACGTCGCCGTCCGCGTCGCGCACGCGCCACCGCTCGCCGTGCGGCTCGGGCACCGCGGCCGCGAGCACGAGCGCGACGCGCTCGGTCCACGGGTTCGCGGCGAGCGTCGCGGCCCATGCACCCAGCGCGTCGGCAATGCGCGCGTGTCCCGCGGGCAGCGCGGCCGCGTCGTCCGTGACGGGCGCGCCGAGCGTGCGGACGGCGGCGCGCAGCGGCGCGCTGCCGGGGAGGAACGCCACCTCCGCCGCCAGCATGCCGCCCGCCGGCGGCACCGGCTCGGCGAAGGGCGCGGCGCCGTGCGCGAAGTGGAGCAGCAGCGCGTGGCGTCCGCTGCGCCGTCCCGCGAGCCAGGTGCGCCGCGCGCGCAGCCGCTCCTCCTCCTCGACGACGTGGCCGAGCACCGTCCACTCGTCGGCGATCGCGCGCGCGTCGTCCGGTTCGGTGTCGGCCGCCGACCAGCCGACCGCCGCGCGCACGTCGGCCTGCAGCGGCGCGGGCAGCTCGGGCAGGCGCGCGTACGCCTCGGCCAGCAGGTGGAGGCGCGCGACCGCGGCGACCATGCGCTCGGGCCAGTCGGCGCCGGTGGCGGGGATCGACGCGAGCTGCCGCACGAGCCGCGCGGCGCCGGGCGCCTGCGCGTCCACCAGGCGCGCCGCCGCCGTCTCCCAGAACGTCGCGGGCCGCGACGCCGACGCGGCGAGCCCACCGCGCGTCAGGTCCTCGAGCCAGCGCGCCAGCTCGACGAGCCCCGCGGCGACCTTGCCGGCGCGCGCGGTGGTGCGCCGCTCGCGCGCCTTCCCGCCGTCCGCCTCACTCGCGCCTTCGGTCGCAGAGGTCTCACGCTCCCGCTTCCGCTCCGCGCGCCCGACGCGGTCCGCCAGCCACTCGGCCACCCACGCGGGCGGCTCGCCCACCGCGAACAGCTCCGGCTCCGCCGCCAGCAGCAGCATGAGCCCGAGCGCGTGCTTGCACGGGAACTTGCGGCTGGGGCACGAGCAGCGCGACGCGACGTCCGCGAGGTCGACCTGCGTGCGGTACGGCTGCGTGCCGCTCCCCTGGCAGAGGCCCCACACGACGCGCCCCTCGCCGTCGCCGCCGAGGCCCGTCCACTTGCGCGCGGCCGCGAGCGCGGCGCCGGCCTTCGCGGACGACGCGTCGGGCGCGAGCGACAGCACCTGCTCGCTGGAGAGCGGGACGGCCGACACGCGTGATCACCCGCGCCGATCGTGGCCGCAGCGCGCGTGCGCGGCCATCAGCGCCTCGACGCGGCGCGGATCCACGGGCGCGTCCCAGCGTCCGCCCTCCTTCAGCGCCGAGCCGACGATGAAGCCGTCGGCGCCGTCGTGGTAGCGGGCGACGTTCTCCGGCGTGATGCCGGAGCCGAGGTAGACGGGCGCGGCGCAGTGACGGCGCACCTCGGCCACGTCGTCGACGCTGGCCTCCTGGCCGGTCGCGGAGCCGGTGACGATGACGGCGTCGGCGCGCATGAAGGCGGCCGCGGCGGCGGTCTCGCCGATCCCGACGTCGGCGGTGATGGCGTGCGACGCGTGCTTCTTCTTCACGTCCGCCCACACCTGCACGCGCTCGGCGCCGATGTGCCGGCGGAAGCGGAGCAGCGACGCGGCGGACGACTGGATGACGCCCTCGTCGGCGACGTGCGCGAATGCGAAGCCCTCGACGCGCACGAAGTCGAGCCCCGCGGCGTGCGCGACGGCCATCGCTTCGTGGTTGGCGCCGGCGAGGATCTGGATGCCGCACGGGAGCCCGCTGGCGCCCTTCACCGCGAGCGCGAGCACGGTCATCGCGGCGGTGATCTCGGGGCCGACGCCGCCGCGCAGGTAGGGGACGTCGTGCATGTTCTCGAGCGCGACGCCGTGCACGCCCGCGTCGCGGTAGATCGCGCACTCGGCCACCGCCCGCGCCTCCAGCTCGCGCAGCGACGCGCGCGCGGCCGGCGTGCCGGGGAGCGCGCCGACGTGCACCATCGCGATCACGGGCTTCGGGGACGCGAACATCGACGCGGCGCTCAGCGCGGCACGAGCGCGATGGCGCGCAGCGGCCCGCCGGATCCGCCGGCGATCTTCATCGGCAGCGCGATCACGGTGGCGCCGACCGGCGGCAGCGCCTCGAGCGCGGCGAGGTTCTCGAAGCCGGGGACGTCGGCCGCGCCGGCGACGCGGTGGACGGCGAAGTCCTTGGACTGCCCGTAGTCGATGGACGCGACGTCGACGCCGATGGCGGCGACCTTCCGTTCTCCGACGAGCAGCCGCGCGGCGTCCTCGCCGAAGCTGGGGAAGTGGAGCTTCGAGGCGTCGTTCGGGGTGTCGTCGCCGAGGTAGGCCTTCCGGTCGGGCCAGCGCGCGCTCCAGCCGGTGCGCAGGAGGACGATGGTGCCGGGCGCGATGGCGCCGTGGCGCGCCTCGAAGTCGAGCACGTCCTGGCGCGTGAGGCGGTAGTCGGCGTCGGCCGTGGCCTTCGCGCTCACGTCGATGACGGCGGCGGGCGCGACGAGCCGCTCCAGCGCGATGCGGTCGGCGGTCGCGTGCCCCTCGGCGAAGTGGATGGGCGCGTCGAGGTGGGTGCCGCCGTGCTCGGGCGCGCTGAAGGCGTTGGCGGAGTAGTACCAGCCGCCGGGCGTCGTCCCGGCGGCGAGCGTGTCGAGGCGGAAGCCGGTGGGCGACGTGGGCCAGTAGAGCGTGCGCGCGTCGAAGGCGTGCGTGAGGTCGACGATGCGGTACGCGCCGGGATCGAAGCCGGCCCGCGGCGCGGGCTGCGCCGTCTGCCCGCCGCTGCACGCCCCGATGCACGCCGCCAGCAGGGCGCTCGCGGCGAGGGTCGTCGTCGGTCGTCGCATGGCTGACTCTCCGGATGTCGCGATGTGCCCGTGGGTCCCGGGGCATACATGCGCGACTCCGCGGACGTCGTCAAGCGCCGCCGTCGCGCCGCAGTCGGACCACGCGAAAGAACTGCGGCTCCGGCCCGAAGTGGAG
>CBHYLO010000563.1:0-3327 GCA_966128675.1 uncultured bacterium
CGCTCACCCCGATGCCCGCGCCGCGGAACAGGCGCGTCGGGTTGAACTCCACGGCGCGGGCGAAGTTGTTGCCGGCGTCGTAGAAGACGTTCGTGTACAGCTGCTGGTTCAGGCGGAGCCCCAGCTCGGCCGTCATCGTCAGGTACGCGTTGCCGAAGGCGCCGCGGCCCGACGTGGCGTTGAACTGCTCGGCGTCCGGGTCGAAGCCGCGCGGCGTGATCGAGAACTCCGGGTAGCCGCGCAGCGGCTGGCCGTACTGCACGCCGCCCAGCGCGAAGCCCTGCTGCAGGAAGAACGCGCCCGGGGAGCCGAACAGCGCGCCCGCCTTGCCCGTGAGGCCGAGCACGAACTGCTTCGGCTGCGAGCCCGGCGCCTTGCCGCCGAACTGCCCCACCGTCACGTACGAGCGGAAGTCGCCCGTGTAGCGCTGGAACGCCGTGGTGCCGCCGAGCGGGCCGCCGCTGAAGTCGGCGGTGAGCGTCTGCATGCCGCCGGCGCTCGCGAACGGGAGCCCGATGCGCGTGTCGTGCGTCAGGTCCAGGCCGAGGTTCGAGCGGAAGCAGTTGCTGGTACAGGTGCCGATGCCGAAGATCGACGGGTCGACGTCGCGCAGCGTGATCGCGTCGGCCGTGTACGAGACGCCGAGCGTCGTCCAGTAGAAGCCCGGCACCGGGAGGCCGACGCGCAGCGTCGAGCCGGTCGTCACGTTCTGCCCGAAGCCCTGCACGTAGAAGCGGCTCTGGCGGCGGTAGGCGCTCACCGTGCCCGACACGCGCGACTTGCGGATCGCGGGATCGCTGTAGCTCAGCTGGAAGTCGTTGAAGAAGCGCCCGAAGTTCCAGTTGAGCGAGCCGCGCTTGCAGAGGCCGAACAGGTTCGGCTGGTCGACGCCGATGAAGCCGCCGACGCCGACGCCGGCGCCGCCCATCGACGCGCCGAAGTTGAACGAGCCGGTGCGCTTCTCCTTCACGCGGAACGTCACGTCCAGGTCGCCCTGCTCGTTGGACGGGTGCGTGTCGGGGAACGGCAGCGGGGTGTCGAAGAAGCCCAGGTTGCCGATGCCCTGCCACGAGCGCAGCAGGCGGTCCTGGTTGAAGACGTCGCCCGGGACGAGCACCAGCTGGCGCCGGATGCACTCCTCGGTCGTGTAGTCGTTGCCCGCGATGTCGATGCGGTTGATGATCGCCGGGTTCCGCTCCTCGATCTGCCAGCGGAGGTTCACCGTCGGCACCGAGTCCGGCCCGCTCTTGGTGCGCTCGACGACCGGGTTGATGCGGGCGTAGATGTAGCCCTCGTTCCGGTAGGCGGTCTGCACGCGCTCGGTCGCCGCGTCCCAGCGCGCCTGGTCGAACACGTCGTTGTCCGGCCCGCGCAGGCGGCCGCGCGTGAGGCCCACGACGCGCTCCGTCAGCGTCGGGCCGGCGCCGGTGAACGGGTAGTAGCGCTCCAGCTCCTCGGTCGAGAAGCGGCGGTTGTCGATGATCTCGAAGGTGCCGATGCGGTACTGCGGGCCCTCGCGCACCGTGAGGTCGACGTACGCCTTGCCGCGCTGCCGGTCGACGATGACGGTGTCCTTGAGCAGCTGGAAGTCGACGTAGCCGCGCGACGCGTAGAGCGCGGGCAGGCGCTCGGACAGGTCGCCCTGGTACGCCTCCTCGTCGAACTCGCCGTCCTTCCACCAGAAGAAGCCCTCGGGGCTCGTCTTCATGGCGCCGACGATCGTCTTGTCGGAGAGCGCGGTGTTGCCGTTCACGCGCACGCCGGAGATGGCGAGGCGCCGCCCCTCGTCGATGCGGAAGAGCAGCCGCACGCGGCCGTCGTTCGTGAACGTCGACTCGGGCTTGATGCGCGCGAGGTAGAAGCCCTTGCTCTGGTAGACCGAGTCGATGCGCTGCATCGCGCGCGCGACCTTCGCCGGATCGAGCGGCTGGCCGATCAGCAGGTCGACCTTCGACGAGATCGTCCCCTCGGACTGCGCCTTGGTGCCGGCGACCGCCACGTCGGCCAGCAGCGGCCGCTCGCGCACGGTGAAGACGAGGGTCGCCTTGGCGCCGTCGGCGGCCAGCTCGCAGCCGGCGCGGACGTCGTCGAACTGCCCGGTGCCGTAGAGGCGGCGGATCGCGCCCTGGACCTGGGGACTGGCGAGCGTGCCGCCCGGCGTCAGCCCGAGGTCGCCCAGCGCGGAGCTGAGCGTGACGCGCGACAGTCCGCGCACGGCGATGGAGTCGGGCGTGGCACACCGCGCGGCGGGTGCCGAGGCCGACGGAACCTGCGCCGGGAGGGCGCGCACGGCGAACACGGCGCCGAGGCACAAAGCCAGGGCGCCGGCTCCCTTGGCGGCCGGGATCCGGAAGAGCGGAAATCGCATGGGCGGAATATACACAGACGGCGAAGGCGTAGGTCCACGCCCGGAAAGGAGTTCCGCGCCCGCCTCAGCCATGCCTCGGCGAGGGCCTCGAGGCGGGCCGCGGCGCGGGCCGCGCGGCACCCGGCGGCGCTCCGTCCAGGGGGACCCCGCATGAGACACCCGCGCCACCGGCCGGGGTTGTCGAACGCGCGCCGATCGCCGGCGACTCGCCCAGGTCTCGCCCCCGTGTGCCCCGTGCGCCGCCCGCGCGCCCCCCCGAACGCACCGCGCCCCCGCGACCAGATCGGTCGCGGGGGCGCGGGTCGGGCGTCGGGCCGGCAGTCGGCTCAGGTCCGCAGGTCCGACGGATCCGAGGACTTGGTGGTGCTGGTGAGCGTCCGGAACTCGAGGCGGTCCTTCTCGGACGCATGCACGTCCACCTCGATCTCGTCGCCCTTCGAGAACTCGCCCAGGAGGATCTTCTCCGAGAGCGGATCCTCGATGTAGCGCTGGATCGCCCGCTTCAGCGGACGGGCGCCGAAGTTCTCGTCGTAGCCCTTCCCGACCAGGAACTCCGTGGCCGCCTCGGTGAGGGTGAGCTTCATCTCCTCCTCGCCGAGCCGCTTCTGCACGTCGCGCAGCAGCACCGCGACGATCTGGCTGATCTGCGGCTTGCTGAGCGGGTGGAAGACGATGACGTCGTCCAGGCGGTTGAGGAACTCGGGGTTGAACACGCGCCCCATCTCCTCCTTCACCTTCTCCTGGATCCGCTCGAAGTTGCGGACCGACGCATCGCCCTGCGTGAAGCCGAGCGACTTGCCGCGCGTGATGTCCTTGGCGCCGACGTTCGACGTCATGATCACCACGGTGTTCTTGAAGTCGATCACCCGGCCGTAGTTGTCGGTGAGGTGACCCTCGTCGAGCACCTGCAGCAGGATGTTGAACACGTCCGGGTGCGCCTTCTCGATCTCGTCGAGCAG
>CBHYLO010000564.1:0-3308 GCA_966128675.1 uncultured bacterium
CGCGCCCCCGCCAGGCATCGTCGCGAGAGCGCGTCTTCGGCGCTCGGCGCTCGGCGCTCGCCCGCCCTGCCGCGTGGGCGGAATTCCACGCGGCCCTCTGCTCGCCACGCGCGCCCTCGCCGCTAGACCACCCGCAGCACGTCCTCCAGCGGCCCCGCGTCCCCGCCGCCCAGCAGGTGCAGCACGTGGTCCAGCGCCTCGCGCTCGCGCGGCCACGCGAGGCGCGCGCGCGCATCCTCGGGCGACAGCCACGCGTAATCGCCGTGCTCGGGCCCGAGCGTCGGGGCGTCCGCCGCGCCGACGAACGCGCAGAACGCGACCGCGACCTGCACGCTGCCCATCCCGTGCAGGTAGAACGCCTGCGTCGTCACGTTGTACAGCCGCTCGACGGCGAGGCCCGTCTCCTCCGCGACCTCGCGCAGCGCGGCCTGCTCCGGACGCTCGCCCGGCTCGATGCGGCCGTGCACGGCCTCCCACGCGAGCGGGCAGCGCGTGCCCTGCGCGGCGCGTCGCAGCACGAGCACCCGCCACGCGCCCGGTTGCGGATGCACGACGTAGACGTCGACGACGCCGACGCGCAGCTCGGGCCCGGCGCTCATCGCGCCGCCACGTTCGGGAGCTTGGTCACGCGCGAGAGTTAGCCTCCGGCATCCCGGGGCGGAACCGCCCGCGTCACGCGGGCGGCGCCGGCGACGGCGGCCGGCAGCGCGCCGCGAGCGGCAGCAGCTCGAAGGTGTCGTCGAGGTCCGGGAGCGGCGCCGGCGCCTCGACGCTCCGCTCGCGCTCCACCGCGTGCGTCACCTGCTGCTCCGCGACGCGCGCGCTCGCCGCGCCGGCGGGTGCGGCCACAGGGTGCGGGGCCGCCGCGGCCGCGACGCGCTCCGCGGGCGGATCGAGCACCCGCAGCAGCTCCTCCGCGCTCGTCGCGCCCGCACGCACCGCGGCCGCGCCGCTCTCCCACAACGTCGTCATGCCGAGGGCGTGCGCGGCGTGTGCCAGCGACGGCGCGTCGGCGCCGTCGGCGATGCGGCGCGTGATGGTCCCGCCGGCGCGCAGCACCTCCACCAGCGCCAGCCGCCCGCGGTAGCCCGCCCCGCCGCACGCCGCGCACGTGTTGCCGACGTCCGCCGCGACCCAGCAGGCATCGCCCTCGGGCGCGACGCCGCGGAGGCGCGCGTCGCGCCACCCGGCCGCGCGCGGCCGCCGGCAGCTGCCGCACAGCCGGCGCACGAGCCGCTGCGCCACCACGCCGCGCAGCGCCGCCGCGACGGTGCTCGGCTCGACGCCTACGTCGGCCAGCCGCGTCACCGCGCTCGCCGCGTCGATGGTGTGCAGCGTCGCCAGGACGAGATGCCCCGTGAGCGCGGCCTGCGCGGCGATCGCCGCGGTCTCGCGGTCGCGCACCTCGCCCACCAGCACGACGTCCGGGTCCTGCCGCAGGATCGCCCGCAGCGCGGTCGCGAACGTCATCCCGGTGCGCTCGTTGACCTGCACCTGCACGACGCCGGTCAGCCGCCGCTCCACGGGATCCTCCACCGTCACGACGTTCACGCCGCCGCGCGCGAGGATGCGCCCGAGCGCCGCGTACAGCGTGGTCGTCTTGCCGGAGCCGGTCGGCCCGGTCACCAGCACCAGCCCCTCGCGCGCGTCCAGCAGCTGCGCCACGCGCGCCGCGTCGCCGCTGGAGAAGCCCAGCGCCTCGAACGTTCCCGGCGCGGCCTCGGGCGCCTGCAGCCGCAGCACGACGTTCTCGCCGCGCGCGGCGGGCAGCGTCGACAGCCGCAGGTCGACCACGCCCGCGGCGACCCGCACCCGCGCCCGCCCGTCCTGCGGCCGCAGCCGGTCCGCGATGTCGCACCCGGCGAGGATCTTGAGCCGCGACACGAGCGGCAGCCCGACGTCGCGCGGCAGCGTCTCCACCGAGCGCAGCACGCCGTCCACGCGATGCCGCACGCGCACGGCGTCCTCCCCGGTCTCGACGTGCACGTCGCTGGCGCCGGCGCGCAGCGCGTCGGCCACGAGCCGCTCCACGAGCCGGACGACGTCGGCCGCCGCCCGTTCGGCGGGGACGGGCGCGCGGGGCGATGCGGGCGGCGGCGGACGGCGAGTGCTCACGGGACGCGGGGCAATGGACTCGGCGCGAGCTCGGTGCGTCGGAGTCTCGCACCGGCCGCACGCGTCGCCCGCATCGCCGCGACGCACGACGGCGCGCGGCGCCGCCACGCTCGCGCCGACGTCCGGGCACGGCGGGCGGTCCGCGGCGCGCGGCGACCGGCCGGACCCGCGCGGCGTCCGCTTCGCGTCTCCGCGGCGACACCCGGTGCCGCGCGCGCCTACCCTGCGCGCCTCACCCACCTCGAACCGGAGCGCATCCCCATGTCCGATGCCATGAATCGTCACCGCCATCGCCCGGCGAGGCTCGTCGCGAGGCTCGCGGCGGTCACCGTCGCGGCGCTGGCCGCCACCCTCCTCGCCTCCGCGACGGCCAGCGCGCAGTCGACGCGGTCGACGGCCGCCGCGACGCCCGCGCCGTCCGCCGCCGCCCGCACGACCGCGCTCGGGGGCGGCCCCGACCTGCAGGGGGTCTGGGACTTCACGATGCGCGTGGGCGATCGGACGTCCCCCGGCTTCCTCGCGCTCGGGCCGGTCGAGCGGGGATGGGCCGGCTCGATCACGATGTACCTGACGAACACGCTGGCGATCCGCACGCTCACCGTCGAAGGGGACTCCGTCCGCATGGTCGTCGCTTCGCGGGAGGGCGACGTGCGCTTCCACGCGCGGCTGACCGACGACGGACGTACGATGGAGGGCATCGTGGACTACCACGGCGGCGCGCGCTATCCGATGACGGCCACGCGCCGCGCCCTGCCCGTCGTGCCGCGCTGACTCCCGCGGCGCGAGCGGCGCGGGCGGCGCGGCGGATCGCCCTCCCTTGATCGCGCCGGCGCCGGCCCCCGATACTGAATGGTGACGACACGCGAGCAGGGGATCGGAGACATCGGCGCTCCGGAGTCCGCCATGGAGCGGCGCATCGTGCCCGTGGGGGCCGTCGTGCTGACGACGTTCTTCGCGCTGCTCTACGCGCTGCGCGGCGGCATCGCGGCCATCGACCGCGGCGAGGACCCGCGCTGGGCGCAGCAGGTCGTCTGGTCCCTCGCGATGTGGTGGACGTGCCTGCCGCTGCTGCCGCCGCTCGCGGCCCTCGTCCGCCGCTTCCCGGTCGGTCGCCCCCGCCCGGGGCGGAACGCGGGCGGGCTGCGGCTCGGCACCATCGCCGCCGCCAGGCTGCGACACGGCGGGATGAGTCC
>CBHYLO010000565.1:0-3307 GCA_966128675.1 uncultured bacterium
GCCCGCAGCCCGCAGCTCTCAGTCCGCCACCGCGTACTGGTCCGACGGCGACGGCACCGCCGCGACGTTCACGTCGATCGGCAGCGACACGCCGCCGTGGTGCTCCACGATGTCCAGCACGCCCTGCCACACGCCCGCGAACTGGTGCCCGACGTCGGTCGGCGCGGCGTCGCGCGTGAACCCGCGCCCGCTCGCGACCCACATCGGCGGCTCGGCCGCCACGCCCGCGGCGCGGAACTCCGCCACCAGGTCGTCGTAGACCGCGCCCGCGTTGTGCGCGTGCACGTACACGCCCGGCACGAAGCGGCCGTCGGCCAGCAGCTGGCGCGTCCACTGGCGGTAGTAGTCGCGCATCGCCTGCGGCATGCGCTCCATGCGCTCGATGTCCAGGTAGACGATCGTGCCCTTCGCGAAGCCCTCGGCCGTCGTGCGCGCGATCGCGTCCGCGCCCTCGGTCACGCCGCGCGGGCCGCTGACGAAGTTCGCGTCGCACCGCTTGCCGGCGCGCACCGCCCGGTCGGCCGCCTTCGAGTTCGGCTTCGGCGTGCGGTCCCACGTCTGCTGGCCGACGTACACCACCGCCAGGCCCCAGCCCATCGCGCTCAGCGTCTCGCGCTTGCCGCTCCACGACGCGTCGCGGTGGCAGGGCGCGGGCAGGTAGTAGCCCACCCACTCGTACGGCGCGCCCGCCTCCTTCCACGTGCGCATCGTCCGGTCGCCCGGATACACGCTCGTGTCGAAGCCCAGGTGGCGGCCCGGCGTCGCGCCCGAGACGTTCGACGCCAGCTGCGCGAGGTCCGTCGCGAGCCCCGCGTCCAGCGCGTCCGCCACCGCCGCGCCCGCCGACGTCGTCTCGATCGACGCCAGCTCGCCGACGCCGTTGCGCACCACCCAGGGCGTGGCGACGGCGGCGGCCGCGACGGTCACGAGCCACGACGCACGGGCGCGGCGAAGCACGCGGCGGGCGAGCAGGGCGGTCTGGTTCATCGGCGGGGGGGGACGCAGGGTGACGGTGCGCGTCGTCGCGTGCGGTGACGGGAGGGCCCGGCGCCGCGCAGGACGTGTTCACGAAGCGTTGGTGACGCGCATCACGTGCTACGTCTGAATCAAGCATCCGTTCCCCCTCCAAACCGCGACAATCGGGGCCTGGAGACGCAGGCGCTGACTGCGTGGTCAGGGCATCCGCGGCCCGCCGTGCGCGCGCGGTTGCGATGCTGCCGGGAAGCATGCGAATTGCCCCGCAGCGGCGCGGGCCGACGCCGGCCCCGTGCGACGCACGCGGTGAACCCTCGACGACGAGGCGCGACGATGCGGGACGCCAGACGGGCGGCGATCGGAGCACTGCTGGCGCTGGCGTCCCTGACGCCCGGCGCGTGCGCGCGGCCCGAGACGGGGGCCGACGCGGACACGGGGGCCTCGAGCGGCACGTCGAGCGGCGAGGTCTCGACGGCCTCGGCCGCAGGAATGGTCGGGACGGCCGACTCCGGCACGCTGGTCGGCGTCGGCGCCACCGACCTCGCGGCGCTGGGGCCGCCGGACGTCATGGCGATCGTCGGCGCGGCGAACGCCGGCGAGATCGCGACGAGCCGCGTCGCGCTGCTGCGCTCGACCAGCCGCGACGTCCGCGCCTACGCGCGGCGCATGATCGACGCGCACCAGGCCCTGCAGGCCGACGCCGACCGGGTGGCCGAGCGGCTGGAGGTGGTGCCGGGCGATCCGGCGCCGGCCGTCGAGCGGACGCGCGCCGCCGTCGAGCTGCGGCGGCAGCTGGACACCGCGGCCGTGGGCCCCGCGTTCGACCGCCGCTTCCTCGACGCGCAGCTGCAGGCGCACCAGCAGATGCTGGCCGAGCTCCAGGCGATGCAGCGGACCGGGCAGCCCGAGCTGCGCCGGCTCATCCGCGACGCCATCCCGCAGGTCGAGGCGCACCTCCGCGAGACGCAGCGCCTCCTCGGCCGGCTGGGCCCGGCGCGGGGCGCGACGACCGACGCGAACGTCAGGAATCGGCAGGACCGCGGCGCCTGAGCGTTCGGCAAGGTCGCTGGCATGCGCCGCGCAACGGGAGTCGCCCGCGCGCCGGTCCGGTGGGACGGCCGCCGACGAGACGACCGAGGAGGAGGACGATGCATCACGGACGCACGCGCGGCGCGATCGCGCGGACACGAATCGACGACGCGATGCCGGCGCGCATCGCCCGACACGCCCTCGCCGCCGCGGCGCTGGCGACGCTGACGGCCCTCGCCAGCGGGTGCGGCGGCGGCAACGACGACCTGCGCGACGAGCAGCCCGCGCACACCGCCAGCGGCGGCGAGGTGGTCGTGCCGGGCGCCACGGCGACGCGTCCGGACTCCGCGCTGCCCGGCACGGCGGGCAGCGGCACCGCCGTCTCGACCGATCCCAGCGGCAGCATCGGCACGCCGGGGCAGGGCACGACGCAGAGCGGCGATCCGAGCGACGCGGGCGTGCGCTCGCTGATCGACGCGATCAACGCGTCCGAGACCGAGATGAGCCAGCTCGCGCTGCAGAAGGCGCAGAACGCCGAGGTGCGCCGCTACGCGCAGGCGATGATCGCGGCGCACCGCCAGGCGCCGCTGGACCGCGCGGTGGAGGCGGCGGGGACGAACAGCGCGAACGACCTGCTGGTCCCGATGGCCGACGCGCACCGCAAGACGATGCAGCGGCTGCAGACGCTCGAGGCGGGGCCGGCGTTCGACCGCGCGTACATCACGGCGCAGGTGCAGGGGCACGAGGGCGCGCTGCAGGCGCTGGAGCGCGGCGAGACCGCGGCCGGCGACGCGACGCTGATCGACCGCGTGCGGCGCATGCAGAGCGACGTCGAGCGCCACCTGGCCGAGGCGCGCCGCGTGCAGGCGCAGCTGCCGACCACCGCGGGAGGGAAGCGCTGATGCGGACGACCACGACGACGCTCGCCGCGCTGCTCTCGGCCGCGCTGCTCGCCGGCTGCGGCGCGAGCGAGGACCCGCGCACGCAGCACGCGACCGACGGCGACACCGGCGCCGCCGCGCCCGCGACGCAGCAGACGCTCAGCCCCAACCCGGCGATGGGCGACAGCACGCAGGGGCTGCAGGGGCGCACCGGCCAGCCACAGGCCGCGGGCGACTCGGGGAATCCCGCGGTGACGCCTCTCGACACGACGAAGGGGCAGAACCCGCCGCCGGTATCCCCTCCGACGACGACCAAGCGCCCGTGAATGAGACTGCGGGCTGGGGGGGGGGGGGGGGTGCCAAACCCCCG
The DNA here is from genome assembly GCA_966128675.1 of uncultured bacterium. GTDB lineage: Bacteria > Gemmatimonadota > Gemmatimonadetes > Gemmatimonadales > Gemmatimonadaceae > Roseisolibacter. Next base: position 3,256 of record CBHYLO010000565.1, read on the forward strand.
CAGGCCGCCCCCCCGCCCCCCCCCGCCGGAGCCGGGCCCGCCGGCACTGCCC
>CBHYLO010000566.1:0-3296 GCA_966128675.1 uncultured bacterium
GCCGACGCGCCGGACGGTGCGCTCCCCGTCGGTGAGGGGGAGCACCGCGCCCAGCACCCAGGCGAGGAGGACGAAGACGATCAGCGTGGCGAGCGCGGCGTACCAGCGCGTCGCGGCGGGGCGGGCCATCGGTAGGTGCGAGAGGGAGACCTTGAACGACGTTCCTCGCGCCGGGGGCTGCGGGCTGCGGGCTGCGGGTCTGCAGAATCCGCAGTCCGCAGCGCCCGGCGCGTCAGCGACCGGCGAGGGTGCGGATCTGGTCGACGGCACCGCCGAGCGTGAGCGCGCCGATGCCCCAGAGGCCGACGGCGAGGAGCGCGGAGGCGGCGAGCGCGATCGTCAGGCGGCGGATCCAGGGGTCGCGCGCGGTCACCGCGTCGGCAGGCGGGCGCCACGACGGCGCCAGCGGACCCTGATGCCCCGTCAGCCGCGCCAGCCGGTCGCCCACGCGCACCGCGATCGCCTGCAGCGCGGCGGCGTCATGGCCGTAGCGGCCGCGGAAGCCCAGGAGCAGCACCAGCTGGTGGACCTCCAGCACGTCGGCGAGGACGGCGGAGTCCGGGCGGGCGAGCAGCTGCTCGACGTGCTGGAAGAAGAACTCGCCGGCCAGGTGGATGCCGAACAGCTCCTCCTGCAGCGGGCGGCGCGCCCAGTCCACGAGCGCCGGCTGGCGGCTGTTGAGCGCCGACTCGTCGAGCAGCGCGACCACCGCGAAGACGGCGAGGCGGATGTCGTCGGGCGGATAGCCGGCCTGGCGGGCCTCGCCGTCGGCGCGCTGCAGCAGCTGGACGATCTGCTGGCGGAAGGCCGCGGCGTCGGGGATCGACTGGCGGCCGGCGCGCAGCCGCACGACGGCGGTCAGCGCCTCCTGCAGCATGCGCGCGAGCCGGCCGCGCGCGAGGACGTCCTGCGGGGGGGCGGCGACGGGAGCGGGCGCGCCGGCTCCGGGATCGGGCGGCGCGGCGAACGGTGCGGTCATCCGGCGGGTCTCGCAGCAGGGGCGCGCGCCACGCCCCTGCGGCGCGGCGCGTGGCCCAACGTACGCGCCGGATGACGCGCGCGCCACGAGGCATCCGCCCCGTGCCGCGCCGCCGTCGTCACGCCGTCAGCCCGGGACCAGCACCACCAGCTCGAGCGCCGCGTCGGGGAGCGCGTCGGGCACGTAGACGCCGAACTCGCGCGTGTCGCGCAGCCCCTGCGCGCACGGGCCGGCGAGCGTGATCTCGAAGTAGGCCGTGTCGCCGCGCGGCGCGATGCCGGCCGGCGGCGCCGGCAGGTGCTCCAGCGCCATGCCCGGATACGCGCGCCGCACCAGCTCCAGCACGAACTTGCTGGCGCACGCCTTCACGTACTGCGGCACGCGCACCGCCGTCTCCACCGGCCCCACGCCCGAGCGCGCGGCCAGGAACCAGCGCGCGCCCGGCTCGAAGCAGCGCGGGTCCGACACCGGCGCGGTGAACAGCACCTCGCTGGCGCGCGTCAGCGGCGCGACCACCGCGCGCGCGGCGACGACGACGTCGAGGTGCTCGCGCAGGTGCCGCTCCAGCGCGGCGAAGCAGCCCCCCAGGTCGTCGTGCTGGTACGCGGGGAGGTCGCGCGCCTGCGCCGTCAGCGAGAACGTGCACAGCGCGCCCGCGAGCCGCGACAGCTCGAGCCAGAGCCGCTCGGGATGCGCGGTCCGCGTCGTCAGCAGGTGGCGCAGCGGCGCCTCCGCCGACCGCACGGCGTGCAGCAGCCAGCGCGTGGCGACCTCGTTGCCGGCGTAGGCCGACGGCGCGGCGCCGGGCACCGGCGGCGCGGGCGTCGGGCGCGCGACGACGGCCAGCGTCGCCGCCTTCGCCTCCAGCATCCCGACGATCTGCTGCAGCAGCGCCACCAGCCGCGGGCTCCCCGCCAGCTGCAGGCAGGGCGGCACGAACGCGGGGTCGAGCACGAACCGCCCCGCGCCGTCGCGGCGGATGCGCGCGATGGGCAGCGACACGTCGCCGTCGGCCACCTCGTCGTCCAGCAGCAGGCGGAAGTTCTTGGCGGCGAAGTGCAGCGCCGCGCGGTCGAGCCCCGTGACCTCGTCCACGACCTCGTGCTCCACCGCGCGGAAGCGCAGTGCGTGCGCGGGCTCCAGCGGCAGCGGCGCGTGCCAGCTCCCGGTGCCGTCGGCCGCGCCGTTGCCGTTGGTCGGGTCGGCGGGGGCGTCGGCGACGTTGGCGTCGTCGCTGCGCCACGCCGGCAGCGCGAGGTGCACGACGTGGCCCTCGCGCGCCGGCGAGAAGCGGTCGGCGAGCGCGCCGGGCGCCGGCGCGGGGTCGCCGTCGGGGATGCGGAAGGGCGTGCCGTCGGGGAGGATGCCGCGCGCGTGGCGCAGCGCCAGCGTCCCGTTGCGCAGCGCCTCGTCGTCCACTTCCAGCGCGGCGACGCCGTACGGGAACGCGAACAGCGCGCTCAGCGTCAGCGCCACCGCGTCGTCGAAGTGGCGGCGCTGCGCCTGGAAGTGGTGCGGCGCGAGGTACATCCCTTCCTCCCAGACGACGCGGGCGGGAAGGTGCGGCGTGGCTCGCATGGGGTCGGGGCGGGCGGTCGCGGTCGCGGAGGGCGTCGGCGCGGCGGTGGGTGGCGCGCAGGCAGCTTCGGGGGCTGATTGCGACGCCGCGGCGCGCGGTGAACAATACACGGCGCCCCCCGACCCCGCCCCCCTCATCCATTCCGCGACGCGCTCGGATCGTCGCGCCCGACGCATGAGCGACGACTTCCACGCGCGGTACCGTCTGCTGAAGTGCACCGCCGTCGACGGCGGCATCCGCACCCACAACGCCCAGGAGACGACGACCGGGCGGGTGGTGATGGTGCACATCGTCGACGCCGCGGGCCCCGGGGAGGTCGAGCGCCTGCGCGGCGCGCTCGCCCGCCTCCCGATGCCCGACCGGGGGCGCGTGCTGGAGATGGCGACGATCCCCGCCGGCTTCGCGGTCGTGACCGAGTTCATCGCGGGGATGCAGGGCTTCCCGGCGTGGCTGCAGGCGCGCGTGCGCGACTGGAGCCCGGAGCAGGGCGGCGAGGGCGCCCCCCCCGTCGCGCCGCCCCCCCCCCCCGCGGCGAGCGCGGTCGACACGCTGCCGATGGACGTCGGGCCGGCGGGGCTCGCGGCCGCCCCCGCGGCGGCCTCGGAAGTGCCCCCCGCCGACCTCCCGCTGGACGACGACGACGCCGTGGACGTGCTGGGCGGCGAGGGCGCCGACCGCTCGACGCCGCCGGTCGCCTTCCAGTTCTCGGTGGGCGGTCCGCCGCCGGGCAAGTCCACG
>CBHYLO010000567.1:0-3295 GCA_966128675.1 uncultured bacterium
GCCGAGAGAGGAGGTCTCTCGGCGCTCGGCGCTCGGCGCTCGGGTTGCGGGATCGCGTGGGGTGAGCCGCTCACGGCGCCCACCCCCGCGGAGACGTCGGGTCGCTACCGGGTCATGGGGAGCGGCTTCTGCCCCACCACGATCTGCGGGTTCACGTTCGCCGTCTCGAAGGGCGTCGTCGCGCCGTTGCCCAGCTGGCCGTAGTCGTTCCGGCCCCAGCACAGCGTCGTCAGGCGGTCGGCGGCGATGGCGCAGGTGTAGGCCGCCGACCCCGTCGCGATGTTCGCCGCGCTCACCTCGGCGCCCTTCAGCGAGCCGCCGGCGCGGACCGGCGTCGTGCTGCCGTTGGTGCCCACCGGGTTGCCGAGCTGGCCCGAGCCGTTCGAGCCCCAGCAGTAGATCTCGTCGGCGGTGGTGATGCCGCAGGCCTGGCGCGAGCCCGGGGCGATCTGCTTCCAGGTGTAGCCCGGGATGGCGCGCGGCGTCGAGGTCTCGCCCGAGAAGCCGCTGCCGAACCGGTTGCCGCCCGAGCCCCAGCAGTAGCCCTCGCCGCTGGTGGTCAGGCCGCAGCTGTAGCTCTGCGACGCGTGGACCGAGCGGAAGGTCAGGCCGCCGACGATCGCCGACGGGGTGCGCGTGTAGGTGTTGCCGCCCGAGACGCGCAGGCCGTCGCCCAGCTGGCCGGCGCCGTTGTGGCCCCAGCAGTAGCCCTGGCCGCCCGCCGTCACGCCGCACGTCACGTCGTTGCCGCCGCTGACGCTGGCGAACGACATCCCGCTCGCCGACAGCACCGGCACGTTACTGCTGGCCGACGTGTTGTTGCCGAACTCCGAGCTCTGGTTGAAGCCCCAGCAGTAGACCTTGTCGTCGGTGGTCACGCCGCACGTGTGCTGCCCGCCGAGCGAGATCGACTTGAAGGTGTGGCCGCCGGCGACGGCGACGGGCGTCGGGCTCGTGACGCTGCTGCCGTTGCCCAGGTTGCCCCAGCCGTTGTAGCCCCAGCAGTACGCCTTGCCGTCGCGCGCGATGCCGCACGTCGTCGTGCCGAAGGTGCTGATCTGCGTGAAGCGCAGGCTCGTGTTGAGCTGGAACGGGACGTTGCTGTACGACTCCGAGGCGTTCTGCGGCAGGCCCACGCGCTGCTGCGTGCCGTTGCGCCCCCAGCACCAGACGATGCCGCCCGAGGCGATGTCGCAGGCGTGCTCGGTGCCGGCGGTGATCGAGCGGTACTTGATGACGACGACGCGCGTCGCGGTGCCGACCTTGCCCTCGCTGGTCGCGGTCACGGTGACGGTGCCGCGGTCGAGGCCCGTGAGCATGCCCGACACGCTGTCGACGGTGGCGACGGCGGTGTTGCTGCTGGTCCAGCGCACGACGCGGTTGGTGAGCACGTTGCTCGCCGCGTCGCGCAGCGTCGCGGTCAGCTGCACGATGTCCCACGCCTCGAGCGTGTCGAGCGCCGCGTTGACGCTGACGGTGGCGACGGGCGCGACGACGGCGACGGTGGCCGTACCGGTCTTCCCCTCGCTGCTCGCGGTGATCGTGGCCGAGCCCTGGCCCATGGCGCGCAGCAGACCGCTGACGCTGTCGATGGTGACGACGTTGTTCGAGCTCGACGTCCAGCGCACCTGGCGGCCGGCGAGCGTCGCGCCGCTCTCGTCGCGCGCGCTCGCGGCGAGGCGCAGCGTGTCGCCCGTGCGCAGGTTCGCCGTCGCCGGCGTCACGACGACGCTCGCGACGGGCACGAGCTGCACGGCGACGGTCGCGGTGGCGGTCTTCCCCTCGCTCGCCGCGGTGATGACGACGCTGCCCGCGGCGGCGCCGGTCACCAGGCCGTTCGCGTCGACGCGCGCGATGCTGTCGGCCGACGACGTCCAGGCGATCGCGCGGCCGCTCAGCGTCGCACCGGCGGCGTCGCGCGCGGCGGCGGAGAGCTGCAGCGTGCGGCCGACGAAGACGGTGCCGCCGGCGGGCGTGATCGCGACCGTCGCGACGGGCGTCGACGTCGGCGGCGTGTTGCCCGGGGGCGTGTTGCCGGGCGGGGTGTTGCCGGGCGGCGTGTTCGTGCCGGGCGACGTGACGCTATCGGAACCGCCGCACGCGGCGAGCGTCACGACGACGCAGGCCGCCAGCGCGGAGAAGACGTTGCGGGACATGGCGCGATCCTCGGGCAGCGCCCGCGCGTGCGTGGGGTGCGTGAGCACGCACGTCGCAGCGGGTCGTCGATGTTGAGTGGGCGTGAGCAGTGTGCCACGACCTTCGTGTGCACGATGATGTCGCCGCCGAAAGGGTGCGTCGTGGGTCGCATGACCCAAAGTTCACACCACGCGCGAACCACACGCGACTCACGCGCGAGGCATGCGTGAATCACGCGCGCGGCATGCGCCCGCATGCGCACGAATGCGAAGCGGGCGCGCACCGACGATCGGTGCGCGCACGCCTGCGGGACTCGCGTGCTGCTATCGGATGCCGCTCACGACGCGGGGGGAGGCTCGTCGGCCGGCGGCAGCGCGAGGTCGTGCCGCGCGCCCAGCAGGCGGATGGCCGACGTCAGCTCCGTCGAGCCGTCGGGGCCCGTGGCGAGCATCGCGGCCAGCTCGAGGAAGACGCGCTCCTCGCTCGCGGGCGGCGTCGCGATCACGAGCAGCCGGCCGCGCGCGTCGCCGACGTTCGCGTAGCCGTGCGCGTGGCCGCGCGGGATCATCGCGCACGCGCCCGGCGTCACCGTCTCGCGCCGCCCGTCGAGCGTCAGCGCGAACGTGCCTTCCAGCACGTAGAGCACGTGGTCCGCGACGTCGTGGGTGTGCACCGGCACGCCGCCGCCGGGCGGGCAGTCCAGCTCCACCAGCGAGAACGCGCCCTGGCCGTCGCCCGCGTTCACCTTGAACGTCGCCACCTCGTCGAGCACGTGCAGCGTCTCGCCCCCGCCCGGCGGCAGCACCTTGGGCGGGCGGAGCGTGGGCACGGGACGCGGGCGCGGCGGCATGGGACGGATGCAGCGGGAGGGAGGCGCCGCGACGGACGCGCGGCGGGGCACGCGAAAGGTACGGGCGGGACCGCGGTCGTACATGGGTCGATCGACCCCACCGTGACCGGTGCGGTGCGGGACGGAACGGCGGAGGACGAAGCCGCGGAGGACGAAGCCGCGGAGGACGATGATGCGGAAGACGATAGGGCGTGAGACGATGGCGCGCACGGGTCGGACGACCCCGCGTGCACGATAGGGCGGAGCACGGAACGGCGGAGGACGGAACGGCGGAGGACGATACGGCGAAGAACGATGGGGCGTGAAACG
>CBHYLO010000568.1:0-3283 GCA_966128675.1 uncultured bacterium
CGACGGCCTGCGTCGACGTGCCCGTGAACGGCGGCACGCCCGTGAGCATCTCGTACGTCACCGCGCCCAGCGCGTACACGTCCGCGCGTGCGTCCACCGCGCGCTCGCCGAGCGCCTGCTCGGGCGCCATGTACTGCGGCGTGCCGAGCGCGATGCCCGTCTGCGTGATGCGCGGGCCGGCCGCCTCCTGCGCGGCGAGTGCGATGCCGAAGTCGGCGACGAGCGCCTGCCCGTCGTCGGCGAGCAGCACGTTCTCGGGCTTCACGTCGCGGTGCACGACGCCGTGGTGGTGCGCGTACTCCAGCGCGCTCGCGATCTCGGTGGCGATGCGCACCGCGTCGCCGAGCGGCAGCGGGCCCTCGCGCGCGATGCGGTCGCGCAGCGTCTCGCGCGCGACGTACGGCATCACGTAGTACAGCAATCCGTGCGCGCTGCCCGAGTCGAACAGCGGCAGGATGTGCGGGTGCTGCAGCGCGGCGGTGAGCGCGAGCTCGCGCAGGAAGCGGTCGGCGCCCAGCACCGCCGACAGCTCGGCGTGCAGCACCTTCACCGCGACCTTGCGGCCGTGGCGCAGGTCGCGCGCGAGGAAGACCGTGGCCATGCCGCCGCGCCCCAGCTCGCGCTCGAGCGCGTAGCGCTCGCCGAGGGCCGCCTGGAGCGCGGGATGGGCGCCCCCTGTCGTCGCCGTCTCCACCGACTCCTCCCGGGGCTGCTGGCGCTCGAACATAGGACGGCCCGCCGGCGCAGGCCAGCACGGCCGCTGCGCCGACGGCCTACCGTCGCGCCGCGCGCTCCATCGCCACCTCGGCCTCCAGCGCCGCGCGGTCGCGCCCGAGCGTCACCACCGCGTGCACCGCGCCCGGCGCGTCGCCCTCGGTCACCGCCTCGCGCAGCCGCACCGTCGCGTCCTCGCCCGCGAGGTCGCCGTCCACCTCCGCGGCGAACAGCTCCGCGTGGCCGACGTAGCGGATGGACGTGCCGTAGTGCGCGCTCCAGAAGAACGGCACGTCGTCGTACGGCACGCGCTCGCCCAGCATGTTGCGCGCGGCCACCTGGCCCTGGCGCTGCGCGACGACCCAGTGCTCGCCGCGGATGCGCGAGCCGGTGTGCGGATCGGGCCAGCGCGCGATGTCGCCCGCCGCGAACACGCCGGGTGCGCTCGTCTCGAGGTACGCGTCGACCTCCACGCCGCGGTCCATCGCCAGCCCCGCGCCCTCGGCCAGCGCGAGGTCGGGGCGCACGCCGACGCCCATCACCACGAGGTGCGCGGGGAGCGCGGTGCCGTCGTCGAGCGTCACGTGGTCGGCGTCGATGCGCGCGGGCTTGCGGCCGAGGTGGAAGCGCACGCCCTTCGCCTCGTGCACGCCGCGCACCCAGTCGCCCAGCTGCGGGCCGAGCACGCGCTCGAGGGGACGGACTTCGGGCGCGACGACGTCGACGGCGAGCCCGCGCGCGCGCAGCGACGCCGCGACCTCGAGGCCGATGAAGCTCGCGCCGATGACGACGACCTTCCCGTGCTCGCCGGTGCGCGCGCCGACGTCCACCGCCGCCGCGGCGAGCGCGCGGCTGTCGCGCAGCGAGCGCAGGAGGTGCACGTGCGGCAGCGACGCGCCGGGGATGTCGAGGCGGATGGGCGACGCGCCCGTGGCGACGAGCAGGCGGTCCCACGCCAGCGTCTCGCCGCCGACGAGCCGCACCGTGCGTCCCGCGACGTCGATCGCCTCGACCGCGACGCCGCGCCGCAGCTCGATGTCGTGCCGCGCGTAGAAGTCGTCGGGACGCAGCGGGATCCAGTCCTCGGGCGCGTCGCCGGCGAGGTACTCCTTCGAGAGGTTCGGGCGGTCGTACGGCGCGTCATCCTCGCGGCCGACCATCACGATGCGGCCGCCGAAGCCGCGGCGCCGCAGCATCTCCGCCGCCGCGTGCGCGGCCGCGCCCGCGCCGACCAGCACGAACGTCGCGCGCGCGTGGTCGGGCGACACGTCGGAGGCGAGCGGCTCCAGCTGCCGCCGCGCGCCGACGTACGCGCGGCCGTCGCGCCGCTCCACCGTCCAGCAGGGGATCGGGTTCAGCGCGGGCGCGCGCAGCGCCTCGCCGGTGCGCAGGCTGAAGCAGGCGTGGTGCCAGGGGCAGCGCACCGTCGGCTCGCCGGCGCGGTCGTCGAGCACGACGAGGCCTTCCGCGAGCGGACCGGAGTAGTGCGTGCACGTCGCGCCGACGGCGTGGATCACGTCGCCCTGCTTCACCAGCAGCACCGCCTCGTCGCCCGCGTGGCCGAGGAAGGGCGCGCCGTCCTGCAGCTTCTCGAGCTGGTCGAGCGCGACGCCGTCGCGCGCGAGGTCGGGGCCCGGCGGGGGAGTGGTCGGCTCGGACATGGGCGGCTCCGGTGCGAGATGCGCGGGCGAGGACTCCGCGAGAACTCCGCTCGCCCGGACTATCGCCGCCCGCGCCGGCTCCGCGCCAGCAGCCCCTCGAACGCGACCCGCGCGCGCGCTTCCGCGCCCGGGTCGTCGAGGAGCTTGAGCGAGTGCTTGAAGGTCATCGCGACGCCGATGAACTCGAAGGCGAACTGCGTCGGATCGAGGTCGGTGCGGAAGTGGCCCGCGTCCATCGCCACGCGCGCGCTGCGCTCGATGGTGGCGCGCCAGTCGCGCTGCGCGCGCACGAGGGCGTCGCGGATCTCGCCGGGGCGGTCGTCGTACTCCTCGGACAGCGCCATGAAGATGCAGCGGTTGCCGCCGAACATCGGCGGGCCGCCCGCGTCGCCGGGGATGCCCTGCACCCAGAGCAGGAAGCGCTCGAACAGGCCGACGACGCGCGGCTCGCCGCGGGGGAGGGCGAGCGCCGGCACGACGACGATGGTCGAGAAGCGCTCGACGGCCTCGGCCACGACCGCGAGCTGCAGCGTCTCCTTGGAGCGGAAGTGCGCGAACAGCCCGCTCTTGGAGAGCTCCAGCTCGGTGGCGAGCGTGCCGAGGGTGACGCTCTCGAGCCCGACGTCGAGCGCCATGGCGAGGGCGCGGTCGACGATCTCGCGGCGGGTGCGGAGGCCCTTGCTCATGGCGAAAGAATAGGACGACCGGTCGTGTCCATCAACGGCGGACGGGGCGGGGCGGGCCGGCGCTCCCGAGGGCGGCGCGCGGCCACACTTGCAAAATAGCACGATCGGTCGTATTTAACGGCGCCACCGCCATCCCGAGACGCATCCCGATGCCAGTCGACGTAGTCTGGACCAGCGCGCCCGCTCCGGCACGGGCCAGGAATGTCCTGCGGTCCAGCATGC
>CBHYLO010000569.1:0-3281 GCA_966128675.1 uncultured bacterium
CTCGGCGTCGCGCCCGATCCGCGGGTCGCCGCGCTGGCGGAGGCGCTGCGCGCCCCGGAGACGCCCCGCCCCGCCGCCGACGCGCCGCCCGCCCTGACGCCGGCCGCAGCGCCCGCGGGCCGCTGGCGCCGCCGGCGTCATCGCGTCACGGGCGGGATGATGATCGGCGTGTTCGCGGCGCTGGTGGCGACGGCCGCGATGCGCGTCTCGGCCGACCCCGTCGCGCCGGGCGCCGAGCTGCACGCGCTGCGCGTCGCGGTGCTCCCCTTCGGCGTGCGGGGCATGCCGGCCGGGGCGGACGCCTCGCTCGGGCAGGGCGTCGCGGACCTCGTGAGCGTCGCGGTGCACGACGTGACCGGGTGGACCGCCGTGCCGCCGACGGCGCTGCTGGCGGACGAGGTGGTGAGCGCGCGGCCGCACCTCACCGCCCGCGAGTCGCGCGACGTGGCCCGACGCTTCGGGGCCGGCCGGTTCATCCTCGGCGACGTCGTGCGGGACGGCCGCCGGCTGCACCTCGCGGCGTCGCTGCACGACGCGGACGGCCGCGTGCTGGCGCAGGCGCACGCGATGGCGACCGACGGGCAGCTCGGCGAGGCGTGCGCGGCGATCGCGCGGACGCTGCTCGCGCCGCCGGGGCGCACGCCCGCCGCCGCGCCGCCCCGCACGCGCGGACCGCCGGCGCCGCCCTCGCACTCGCCACGCGGGGCGCTCCCGCCCGGGCGCGCCCCGCGTGTCGCGTCGAGCGGCCGCGCCGGGCGGCGGTCAGGGCTTCTTGCGCCCGAGGATGCCGCGGATGCCCGCCTTCACGCCTTCCTTCTTGATCTCGTCCTTGATGCTCGGGCCCTTGGCCGTGTCCGTCTGCACGGCCGGCGTGGCCGTCGCACCCTCGCCGGCGCGCGCGTTGGCGGCGCGGATCGAGTCGCCGATGCCCGCGAACACCTGCCCCATGTCGACGACGGCGTAGCTCTCCGGCCAGGTGAAGATCGACGCGTCCATGCTCGCGTTCTTCAGGTCGACGACCTCCATCGTCGTCGTGTCGGTCTCGCTCTTCTTGCCGTCGCTGTGCGTGGCGACGACGACCGACTTCAGCGCGAGCCCGCCCTTCGTCTCCTTCATGAACTTCTCCATCTGCGCGGCCAGCTCGGCGTTCGTCACCTTCACGCCCGAGCCGAACGACTTCGCCCACTTCTTCATCGCGCGCTCGTCGACGCCCTTCACCTCGGAGGCGATCCACTGGTCGGTCGTCGACTCCTCGGTGCTGGAGCGGCGCATGCCCATGACGCGCATCTCGATCGTGTACTTCTGCGTCATCCGGAACTTCCGCGTCCGGTTGCCGAGGATGGTCTCGCCGGGCCCGAGGTCCTGGTAGGAGAAGCTCTGGTCCTTGAACGCGAGCTTCAGCATCGGGCTGTTGAGCATCGCGCCCATCCCCGAGCCGAGGGTGGCCGCGTCCATGACCATCACCTGCTTCTCCTTGGCGTTGACGATGGCGATCCGCTCGTCGTTGCCGCGGATGACCATGTAGCCGTCCTTCCCCATCATCGGGTTCACGCCGTCGGTGTAGTCCATGCGGACGTTCCCGTCCGCCATCCGGATGGTCGACAGGTAGGTGAACGGCGGGGCGCCCTTCTGGTCCTTGCGCGAGCTGGAGACCTTGTAGGTGAAGGTGACGCCGTCGACGAACAGCGCGGGGCGCGCGGCGGCGGCGGCACCGACGGCGAGCGCGGCGCCCAGGACGACGAGCGCGCGGCGTCGCGCGGAGGCTGCGAGGCGGAGCATGGCGGCACTCCTGATGTGGGGGAGGGACCCTCTGACCCCGCCGATTCTACCGTTTGCGGCCGGGACGGCAAGCGGTCCGGGCCGGTCCCGCCGGGCGCCGCGCCCCGAAACTTCCCGGGCGCCCTGCCGGTATGGAGGTCAGCCCGGAGGATTCCCATGATCATGTCGCTCGTCTCCCTGCTCGCCTTTCTCGCCGTCCTGACCGCCGTCGTCGGCGGCTACGCGACGGCGCGCCGCTTCGTCCGCGACCGCCTGCGCTTCGTGGACGCCGTCCAGCGCTCGTCCGCCCCCTGGATCGCCGCCGCCGGCGCCTGGGTGCTCGGTGCCCTCGTCGCCTTCGTGCTCCCCTTCGTCGGCCCGCTGGCCGCGCTGAGCTTCGGCGCGTCGGTGGGGCTGGGCGTGGCGGCCGGGGTGCGGGACATCCGGAAGGGCACACATTACCTGAAGGCCTGACGCCTCGATCCCTGAAACCGCGGAGGACGGAACCGCGGAGAACGGAACGGCGGAACACGATGGAGCGTGACACGATGAGGCGGACCCTTCGCGCTTGACGCTTCAAGCCGAAAGGTCCGCCTCATCGTGTCACGCCGTTCCGTTCTCCGCTTCTCCGTCCTCCGCCGTTCCGTCCTCCGCAGTCTCGCGCCTACCGGTACCGTTCCTCGAGGATCTTCGCGTGGTGCCGCTCGTGCCCCGCGACGATCCACGCCAGCGCGCGGGCCGAGACGGGGACGTTGTTGGCGACCACGCGGCGGGCGAGCTCCGCCTCGGTCATGCTCCGGAAGAGCGCCAGCGTCGCGCGGCGGACGGCCGTCATCTCGCCCAGCAGCGACGCCAGCGTGCGGGCGTCGAAGCTCGCGTTGGCGACGTACGCGTTCTCGTCGAACGCCGGCAGCGACCCGGCCTCCGCGCGCGCCGCGGCCATCGCGCGGTAGCAGAAGACGCGCTCCGCGTCCGCCAGGTGCCCCAGCACGTCCTTCACGCTCCACTTCCCCTCGGCGTAGCGGTGCAGGCTGCCCGCCTCGCCGAACCGGTCCATCAGCGCGACCGTGTCCGCGAGCTGCGCCTCGAGCGTCGCCAGCACGTCGCCCTCGGGGACCTGGTCGATGTAGCGCGCGTAGTACGGCGCGAACTCGTCGGCGCCGGGGCGCGAGGCGAGCGAGGCGGGCGAGAGCACGGTCATGGCGGGCGTGGGCGAGGGGTCGCGTGGGTCAGGGGCGCGCGGCGGCCGCGCGCTCGTACACCACGCGCCCGCCGACGACGGTGAGCACGACCTGCGCGTCGCGGATCGTCTCCGGCGCCACGCGCGTGAGGTCGCGGTCGATGAGGACGAGGTCGGCCAGCTTGCCGCGCTCCAGCGTGCCGCGGTCGGCCTCGTCGAAGGCGGCGTGCGCGCCGGCGCGCGTGTACGCGCGCAGCGCCTCGTCCACCGTGATCTTCTGCGACGGCACCCAGCCGTCCGGGTGCGCGCCGTCCAGCGTGCGGCGGGTGACCGCCGCGTAGAC
>CBHYLO010000570.1:0-3270 GCA_966128675.1 uncultured bacterium
CGGCCGTTACTACTCGTGGGGGCTACGGATGCTCCGGATGCGACGGATGCTCCGGATCGCTCCTCACGGCGGCGACGTCCGATGCGCTACACGGAGCGATCCGTCTAATCCGCTCCGATCCGGAGCATCCGTATCCAAACGAGTAGTTCCCGCCTGCCGGGTGCGACACCCGCCGCCGAGGGCACGGCAAGGATCCGCAGCCCGCAGTCCGCAGCCGTCAGTCTCCCGCCGCCCGCCCCGCGACGCGCCCCGAGTACAGGCACCCGCCGAGGAAGGTTCCTTCGAGGGCGCGGTAGCCGTGCATGCCGCCGCCGCCGAAGCCGGCCGCCTCGCCCGCCGCGTAGAGGCCCGGGATCGGCTCCCCGTCCGCGCCCAGGGCGCGCCCCGACAGGTCCGTCGCGATGCCGCCGAGCGACTTGCGGGTGAGGATGGAGAGGCGGACGGCGATCAGGGGGCCCGCCTTCGGGTCGAGCAGGCGGTGCGGCTTCGCGGTGCGGATCAGGCGGTCGCCGCGGTAGGTGCGGGCGCGGTGGATCGCGTGGAGCTGCGCGTCCTTGCCGAACGGGTTGTCGTATTCGCGGTCGCGGGCGACGACCTCGCGCTCGACCTGCGCCGGGTCGAGGAGCGGCGCGCCGCCGACGAGCGCGTTCATCCCGCGGACGAGCTCCGGGAGCGTGCGCGCGACCACGAAGTCGGCGCCCTTCCGCTTGAAGGCCTCGACCGGGGGCGGGGCGCCCGGGAGCACACGCTGCAGGACCTGCCGGACGCTGCGCCCCGTGAGGTCGGGGTTCTGCTCGGAGCCCGAGAGCGCGAACTCCTTCTCGATGATGCGCTGGGTGAGCACGAACCAGCTGTGGTCGTGCCCCGTGGTCCGCAGGTGCGCGAGCGTCCCCAGCGTGTCGAAGCCGGGGAAGAGCGGCGCCGGCAGCCGCCGGCCGAGGGCGTCCAGCCAGAGCGAGGAGGGGCCGGGGAGGATGCGGATGCCGTGGAGCGGCCAGATCGGCGCCCAGTTCTCGAGCCCCTCGGTGTAGTGCCACATCCGGTCGCCGTTGATCAGGTGCGCGCCGGCGGCGGCGCTGACGGCGAGCATGCGGCCGTCGACGTGGGCCGGGACGCCCGAGAGCATGTGGGCCGGCGGGGTGCCCAGCCGCGCCGGCCAGGCGGCGCGCACGAGGTCGTGGTTCCCGCCGATCCCGCCCGAGGTGACGATGACCGCCGGCGCGCGGAGCGCGAAGTCGCCGACGACGTCGCGCGAGCTGCTGACGCCACGCGCGGCGTCGCTGGGCGCCAGCACCGCGCCAGACACGCCGTAGACGGCGCCGTTCGTCGTGGAGAGCGCGTCGACGCGGTGGCGGAAGCGGAAGGTCAGGCGCCCCGCGCGCTCCGCCTCGCGCGCCCGGTGGAGGAAGGGCTCCAGCACGCCCGGCCCCGTGCCCCAGACCACGTGGAAGCGCGGCACCGAGTTCCCGGGGCCCGTGGCGAGGTAGCCGCCGCGCTCCGCCCAGCCGACGATCGGGAAGAAGCGCAGCCCCATGGCGTGGAGCCAGGCGCGCTTCTCCCCCGCCGCGAAGTCGACGTAGGCCTCCGCCCAGCGGCGCGGCCAGGCGTCCTCCGGGCGGTCGAAGCCGGCGGTCCCCATCCAGTCCTGCAGGGCAAGCTCGCGCGAGTCGCGGACGCCCATGCGCCGTTGCTCGGGCGAGTCGACCAGGAAGAGCCCCCCGAACGACCAGAAGGCCTGCCCGCCGAGCGACGCCTCGGGCTCCTGGTCGAGGACGATCACGCGACGTCCCCGGTCGGCCAGCTCGGTGGCGGCGACGAGGCCGGCGAGCCCCGCGCCGACGACGATCGCGTCCGCGTCGTGCGTCATCGCTGCGTCGTGGAGGTGAGGTGGGGGGCGAGGACCGCGTCCACCGCGCTCCGGAGGAACGCCGCCGCGGGCTCCCGCTGGTCGAACGCCCAGGTGAGAAGGGCGCCGTTGAGCGTGATCTCGACCGTGCGGGCGAGGGTGGCGAGATCGGTCGCGGGGGCCAGTTCGCCGTCGGCGACCGCGTCGGCCAGGAGGTCGGCGATCGCGGCGCGGGTCGCCGTCGCCTGGGCGGCGAGGTGCGTCCGGAAGTCCGGGTCCGCGAGGTCGATCTGGAGGTAGGCGAGGTTGCGGGCGAGGGCGGCGGGCGATTGGGCGAGGTGCGCCATGCACGCCGCGTAGGCGCGCACCGTGGCGATGGGCGAGCCGTGCTCCGCGCGCAGCCCACGGACGAAGTCGCCGGTGCCGTCGGCGGCCCGTTCGGCGAGCGCCAGCAGGATGGCCCGCTTGGACCCGAACCGCTGCGCCAGGGCGCCAGCGGTGACGCCAGCTTCGCGCGCGATCTGCGCCAGCGTCAGCTCACCGGGGCCGAGTGTGGCCATGGCGCGCTGGGCGGCGGCGAGGACGTCGTCGTCGGAGACCTTGCGGGGGCGGGGGGACACGCGACCGATGGGTGCTCGGGGGCTTGACGGTTTCTAAACGGCGACGCAGTTTCGTGGCCCGGTTTCTAAACGCCACGGTAGCTTGGACAACCTACGTGGCGCGGCCCCGCTCGGCGAGCGTCTCCCACATTGGAGGATCTCCCATGCGCACCGTGACGTATGGCGCCGCCTGCAGCCTGGACGGCTACATCACCGCCTCCGACGGCGCGATCGACTGGCTCCACTTCAGCCCCGACGCCCAGGCCGCGATGGGCGCGTACTGGAAGACCGTTGACACGATCCTGATGGGCCGGCGGACGTGGGAGTTCGCGGCCGCGCAGGGGGCCGACGGCGGCATGCGCGAAGCGGGCGGGATGACGACCTACGTCTTCTCGCGCACGCTGGAATCGATCGACTGGCCGGGAGTGCGCCTCGTGTCGTCGGATGCTGGCGCCTTCGTGCGCGAGCTGAAGTCGCAGCCGGGACGCGGGATCTGCGTCATGGGCGGCGGGGAGCTGGGCACCGCGCTGCTCGCCGCCGGCGTCGTCGACGAGGTGGGGCTCAACATCCACCCGGTCCTGCTGGGGTCGGGGACGCCGCTCTTCCGCGACCCGGGCCGCCGCGTCCCGCTCGAGCTGATCGAGAACCGGACGATCGACGGCGGGTGCGTGCTGGCGACGTACCGGGTGCGAAAGAGCTAGGCTGCGGACTGCGGGCTGCGGATTCGCTCCGTGCCCTCGGCCGCCGGTGACGCAGCTCTCCGGATACGAACTACTCGTTTGGATACGGATGCTCCGGATCTGAACGGATGAGACGGATCGCTCC
>CBHYLO010000571.1:0-3265 GCA_966128675.1 uncultured bacterium
GGCCGACGAGGACGGGCGCGCGAGCGGCCGCCTCACCGCGGGCGCGCTCGCGGGTGCCGTGGGCGCCGGGGCGTCCACGGGCGCGGCGGTGCAGGGCCCGCCCGCGCCCACGGCCGCCGACGTGCAGGCCGCCGCTGGGATGCGCGTCTACCTGATGACGATCGGGCAGGGCGACGCGGTGTGGGAGCGCTTCGGGCACAACGCGCTCTGGATCCAGGATCCCGCGCGCGGCACCGACGTCGCGTACAACTGGGGGATGTTCGACTTCGCGCAGCCGAACTTCCTCGGCCGGTTCCTCACCGGCGACACGAAGTACTGGATGGAGGGGTTCGACGCGCGCGCGATGGCCGAGCACTACGCGCGCACCGAGAACCGCACGGTGGTCGCGCAGGAGCTGAACCTGACGGCCGAGCAGAAGGCGCGGCTGCGCGCGTACGTCGAGTGGAACGCGCGCGAGGCGAACAAGTTCTATCGCTACGACTACTACCGCGACAACTGCTCGACGCGCGTGCGCGACGCGATCGACCTCGCCCTCGGCGGCGCGCTGCGCCGCGCGATCGGCGGCGTGCCGACCGGCACGTCGTATCGCTCGCACACGCGCCGCCTGGTCGCCGGCAGCGCGGCGACGTACACCGGCATCCAGCTCGCGCTCGGGCGTCCCGCCGACGCGCCGATCGACGCATGGGAGGAGAGCTTCGTCCCGATGCGCCTGATGGAGCACGTGCGCCGCGTGCGCGTGCCGACGGCCGACGGCGCGCCGGCGCCGCTCGCGCTCCGCACCGACACGCTGTTCGCCGCGCGCCGCGAGGCGGAACGCACGTCGGCGCCGAGCTACGTCGTGGGCTACGCGATCGCGGGGCTCGCGATCGGCGCGCTGCTGCTGGTGCTCGGCCGCGCGGGCGCGGCGGGCCGCCGCGGCGCGGACGCGGGCTTCGGCGTGGTCGCGGGGCTGTGGACGCTGCTCGTTGGGCTCGCGGGGACGGCGCTGCTGCTCGCGGGCACCGTGACGAAGCACGTCTTCATGGGCCGCAACGAGAACCTGCTCGCGGTCAGCCCGCTGGGGCTCGTGCTCTTCATCGTGCTGCTGCTCGCCGTCGGGTTCCGGCAGCCGGCGCCGCGCCTGCGGTGGCGTGGCCGCGCCGCGAAGGTCGCCGCGCTGCTGGCCGGGCTCACCGTGCTCGGCGCGGTCATCACGCTGCTGCCCCGCCTGGGCCAGGAGAGCACGGAGCTGTTCGCGCTGCTGGTGCCGGTGCACCTCGCGCTCTGGTGGGCGCTGCGCCCGGCGCACGCGCGCGCCGGATGAGCGAGTCGCAGCTGTCCGTCGGCGTCGACGTCGGCGGGACGTTCACCGACCTCGCCGCCATCGCGCCCGACGGCGGCGTGCGCATCACCAAGGTGCTGACGCAGCCGCGCGACCAGAGCGGCGGCGTGATGGACGCGCTGGCGTCGCTCGGCGAGCCGGGGGCGCGCGTGCGGCGCCTGGTGCACGGCACGACGGCCGTCACGAACCTCCTACTGGAGCGCACGGGCGCGCGCGTGGCGCTGTGCGCGACCTCGGGCCACACGGACGTACTGCACCTCCGCCGACAGGACCGCGCCGCGCTCTACGACCTCTCCGCGCACCATCCCGCGCCGCTGGTGGAGCGCGCGCACGCGGTCGCGGTGCCCGAGCGCATGGGCCCCGACGGCGTCGTGCGCGCGCTGGCGCCGGACGCGATCGCCGTGGTGGTGGACGCGGTGCGCGCGCTCGCGCCCGAGGCGGTCGCCGTCTCGCTGCTGCACGCGTACGCGCACGACGCGCACGAGCGCGCGCTGGCCGACGCGCTGGAGGCGGCGCTGCCGGACGTCGACGTCGTGCGGTCGAGTGTGGTGCACCCCGAGATCCGCGAGTACGAGCGCACGTCGACGACGGTGGCCGAGGCGTACGCGCGCCCGCGCGTGCGCCGCTACCTGGAGCGGCTCGGGCAGCGGCTCGCGGAGGGCGGCTTCCCCGCGCCCGGCGTGATGACGTCGGGCGGCGGCGTGCGCGCCGCGCACGAGGCCTCGCGCTCCGCCGCCGCCCTGGCGCTCAGCGGGCCGGCAGGGGGCGTGGTGGGCGCGGCCGCCGTGCTGCGCGCGCTCGACCTGCCCCTTGGCCTCACGATCGACATCGGCGGCACGAGCGCGGACGTGGGCCTCGTGATGGACGGCGAGGCGCTGGTGGAGAGCGGCGGCGAGGTCGCGGGCGTGCCGATCGCCCTGCCGCGCGTGCTCGTCGAGACCGTGTCGGCCGGCGGCGGCAGCATCGGCTGGGTGGACGACGCGGGCGCGCTGCGCGTGGGCCCGCGCAGCGCCGGCGCGGAGCCGGGGCCCGCGGCGTTCGGGCGCGGCGGGACGCAGGCCACCGTCACGGACGCGCACCTCCTGCTGGGGCACCTGGGCGCGGTGCGCCTGAGCGGCGGCGTGCGGCTGGACGCGGACGCCTCCGCGACGGCGCTGCGCGCGCTGGCCGAGCGGCTGGGGCAGACGGCCGACGGCGCGGAGCGCGTGGCGCGCGCGATGCTCGCCGCCGCCGACGCGGCGATGGCGCGCGCGCTGCGGCGCGTGAGCGTGGAGCGCGGGCTCGATCCGCGCGGGATGGTGCTGGTCGCGTTCGGCGGCGGCGGGCCGCTGCACGCGTGCGCGCTGGCGGAGCGGCTGGGGATGCGCCGCGTGCTCGTGCCGCCGCACGCGGGCGTGCTGAGCGCGGTCGGGCTGGCGTCCGCGCCCGAGCGGCGCGAGGCGCTGACGAGCGTGATGCGCGACGCCGCGACGCTCGACGGCGCCGCGATCGCGGCGCTCATGGGCGAGCTGACGGCGCGCGCCGGCGCCGGCGCCGAGCAGCGCACGTGGGCGCGCGCGCGCTACGCGGGGCAGGGGCACGAGCTGGAGATCCCGATGCACGCGGGCGACGACGGCGCCGCGCTCGGCGTGCGCTTCGCGGAGGCGCACGCGCGGCGCGTCGGCTTCACGCTGCCGCGCGCGGTGGAGATCGTGAGCGCGCGCCACGCGGCGTCGACCGCGGGCCCGGCCGCGAGCTTCGCGCGCACGGAGGCCGCCGCGGTGGAGGGCACGCGGCGCGCGGACGGCGGCGCGGTGATCGTCGATGCGGGCGGCGCGGTGCCGGCGGTGGTGCGCGGCCCGGCGACCATCGTGCTCCCCGATGCGACCGCTCTCGTGCCGCCCGGCTGGACGGCGCGCGCGCTGGACGTGGGCGGCTGGCTGGAGGAGGCGGCATGACGACGCG
>CBHYLO010000572.1:0-3257 GCA_966128675.1 uncultured bacterium
GGGGGGGGGGGGGGGGGGGCCCGGGGGGGGGGGTCGGGGGGCGCGGGGCCGGGGGGGGGACGGAATCTAGCGGTGGACCGCCGCGGGCTGCGGGCTGCGGATCCGAACCCCGGACGCCCGGTCGCGCCCGCCCGTCACCGGCGGCCGGGAGGTCGCGCCGGACCCGAACGGCGAACGGCGCCTGCAAGGAAGCAATCGGAGAACGGCCGACAAGAGCGGATGGCTCCGGTGGGGCGCGAGATCC
The DNA here is from genome assembly GCA_966128675.1 of uncultured bacterium. Lineage (GTDB taxonomy): Bacteria > Gemmatimonadota > Gemmatimonadetes > Gemmatimonadales > Gemmatimonadaceae > Roseisolibacter. Next base: position 245 of record CBHYLO010000572.1, read on the forward strand.
CTCGCCGCCGGGCGGAGCCATCCGCACTTATCAGGTCTTCTTCGGATCTCTTCCTTGCAATGCCGTTCTTCGTGTCAGGATCCGCAGCCCGCTGTCCGCAGCCCGCAGCGCCGTCTCAGAAGAGCTGCGTCCACGCCCGGTCGCGCGCCCGCACGAGGATGGCCGAGCCGCGGAGCGCGCTCTCCACCGCGCACTTGGAGTAGCGCACCGTCTGGTTGCCCGTCCACATGCTGCCGTTGTTGGACAGGTTGACGTTCCGCGCCATGACCGCGCCCGTGATGTTCGCGGTGCCGTTGCCGCGCTCGACGTCGTCGCGCACGATGATCAGCCCCACCCAGTCGAAGGTGCCGCGCAGCCTCAGGTTCCCGTTGATCAGCAGGATCCCCTGGCCGCGCGCGGTCGATTGCAGCTCCAGGTCGCCGTCGACGTAGATGATGGGGAAGTAGTTCACGCACGACGTCACCGAGCCCGCGCCGCGGAACGGCTCGCCCCAGTTCTGGCGGTTGCTGTACTTGCAGGTCCCCGCGCTGTCGACCGGGAAGATCGAGGTGCCCGGACCCGTGCCGTTCAGGTACTTGATGGTCGCGTTCGCCGTCAGCGTGTTCCACGACTCCGTGCCGAAGCGCACGTACGTGTTCGAGTCGCCGGCCGCGGGGTCGAAGATGACCTTCGGCGCGCCCGACGGGATGTTGCGGTCCGAGGAGTCCGACTGCGCGGTGCCGGGCGGCACCGCGATCGCCGGCATCAGCGTGCCGCGCATGCCGTTGCAGATCGAGTCCGCCCACGCCACGTCGCTCTCCCACGAGTAGGGGACGTAGTCGCGGCCGTCCACGATCGCGGAGCCCTGCAGGTCCACGCGCCCGCCGGCCGTGATCGCGCCGCGCGGCTCGATGGTCGGATACGCGAGGCGCAGGATCGCGCCGACGCTGCGCTGCGCCGTGAGCGCCGGGTTCGGGATGCTCGCGCGCCCGATCGACTCGACGTGGTACAGCATGTTCGTGAGGCGCGTGATGCGCACCTTGGACGTGTCGCCGGCCGCGACCCACACGTTGGTCGAGTCGACGCGGCCGACCGCGAGCCCGCGCGGCGCCGGGAGGTTCAGCTCCGTGCGCCAGTTCGCCACCTGCTGGTTCAGGCCGTACTCGGCCACCGACATGGCGCGCTGCTCGATGAGCGTGTTGCGGCCGCCGCGGAACGTCTGGCGCGACGCGGTGAACGAGCTCGCGGCGAGGGTGCTGAGCACGACGAGCAGCATCAGCGCGATCGGCAGCGCCATCCCGCGGCGCGACGCCGAGGGCCGGCGCGCGCGACGCCGGGCGGCGAGGCGGAGTCTGGGCATGCGCATGGGTCTCGCGGGTGCGGGAGGCCGGCGGCCGTTCAGAGGCGGTTGCGGAGCGCGACGCGCACCGCCACCGAGTCGCGGAGCACGATCGTGTCGCGCGTGCCGCCGCGGATCAGCGAGCGCGCGCGGAAGGTGAGGTCCACGCGGCCGACGTTGTCGCCGGTCGGCGCGGCGAGCGCCACGCCGAGCGTGTCGAAGTAGGCGAACCGGATGCCGACACGCGGCCCGCCGGCCGCCTCGAACGGCCCGGCGATGGGCTCCGTGTTGCCCCACGCGCCGGTCGAGTACTCGCGGTAGCCGAGGTACCACGACTCGCCGCCGTTCGGCTTGAACAGCGAGTAGCGCACGGAGCGCAGGAAGCGCACGGGCGCGCCGGCGACCGTCGTGATCGGCGGATCGCCGTTGAGCCGCAGCCGCCAGCGCGGCTTGCTCGCCGGCGGATCGAGCACGGGGTCCGTGAACGGCGCGCCCGCGCAGCTCGCGGCCGGCGCCTGCGCGATGCTGACCAGCGCGTACGGCAGCCAGCGGTCGTCCTCCGGGCCGGTGCGCGAGTTGTCGTCGTAGACGAGCACCGTGTCGCCGGGCATCGGCGTCGTGTGCCACTGCGTGAGCGCGTTGCGCGCGGCCATCAGCGGCGGCAGGTCGAGCTCGTTGGCCGCGGGCCGCACGCAGATGACCGACGAGCCGATCGTCGCGCGCAGCTGGATGGCCGAGTCCTGGAGGGCGGTGATGTCCCCGCCGGCGCGCGAGGCCGCGCGCAGGTCGAGCGGCAGCAGCCCGAGCCCCGTGCGCAGGTCGCGCTGCATCTGCGTCGCGCCCTGCGTGCGGTTGAACATGCGGTACTGGGTCGTGAGCATCGTGCCGAGCGTGCCGCCGACGATCACGAGCAGCGTCATCGCGACCAGCAGCTCGGGCAGGGTGAAGGCCGCGCGCGCGGACGCGCCGGCGCGCGCGGCGACGCGCGGGGTCACTGCTCGCGGCATGGGATCACGCTCTGGTAGACGAGGGTGTTCGCGCGGCCCGGCACCGTCAGCGAGTCGGTGAGCCGCTTGACGTTCCAGCCGTCCACGACGCGCCACTTCTCCACCACGCCGCGCGTGGTGGACGTGCCCGACGTCGCGCCGCCCGCCGCCAGCGTCGCGCATGGGAGGCTGGACAGCGAGTCGAAGCGCGACTGCGCGATCGCCGCCGCGAGCGTCTGCGTCGAGCCGCGCCGCGTCGTCTTGGCGGCCACCACGCCCAGGCCCGCGATCGCGATCAGCCCGATGGACAGCAGCATGATCGCGGCGATGACCTCGATCAGCGTGAAGCCGCGGCGGCCGGCGGGACGGCGGCGCAACGGGCGGCGCGCGGTCACGGCGCGCACCCGCGCGGGAGGATCATGCCGAAGTTCGAGACGCACACCGAGTCCTTGCGGAGCCCGCGCGTCACGACGAAGCGCGCCGTGTGGCCGATGCGCGGGTTGGCGAGGCCGCGCGCGTCGTAGGAGATCACCGTGTCGCCCGCGATGGCGGACGCCAGCGTCACGTTGAACGCGGTGTCCAGGCGCAGCGGGCCGAGCACGCGGAAGCGGCCGCTGGCCGCGGCGCCGGGCGCGCCGGTGTCGACCGTGACGAGCAGGCTGTCGGCGCGCAGGTGCACGCGCGCGGTGCGGCCGCGCTGGATGGCCGC
>CBHYLO010000573.1:0-3257 GCA_966128675.1 uncultured bacterium
GCGACCGCGCCGCGCCGCCGATGTTCGGCACGCTGGCCGACGGCCTCGCGCGCCGCAACGCCGACGACGCGGCCGCGGAGGTGCAGGTGCCGCCGCCGCCCGCCGCGCCGCCGGCGATGCGCCCGCCGCGCGTGCTGGCGCTGATGACCGCCGGCACCGGCGTCGCGACGCGCGAGACGCCGACGACGGTGAAGGACCGCCGCATCAAGCGCCGCGTCGCGCCGACGTGGCCGTCCGTCCAGACGCGCCTCGCGGTGCACCTCCCGGTGAAGATGGTCGCCACCGCGCGCCCCGCCGCGGAGCGCGGCCGCACGGTGATCGCGACGGCGGTCGTGCCGCGCACCGACGCGCCGGGCGCGCAGGCCTCGTACGTCGCCGGCCGCGCGGGCGGGCTGCGCGGGCTCGACGGGATCGTCGGCGGGCTGGCGCCGGCGCCCATCGAGGTACGCGGCGCCCGCAAGACCGCGCGTGCCGCCACGCGCGCGGCCGAGCAGGAGCCGCAGCGGCTGGCGGCGGGCGACCTCGTGGTGCTGAACCTGCCCGACGCCGCGCTCGACGTGGACGATCGCGCCGACGCGCGCCCGGTGCTCGCGGTCGCGGGCGGCGCGCGCGTGACGATGGTGCGCGGCGACGGCACGGTGCTGCTCGACGCGCTCACCGGCCGCGAGCCGAGCGAGCGCGTGAGCAGCGTGCGCGTGCCGGTGGGGACGGCGCTCGTGGGCGTGCAGGCGGACGCGCAGCTCGACGTGGTGGAAGGCCTCGCCGGCTGGCACGAGCAGGCGCGCGTCGCCGCGCTCGGCTCCCACGTCGCGCTGGGCGCGGGCTGCACGCTGTCGATCGAGGCGCCGCACGCCGCGCCGCAGCTGGGCTGGATCACCGCCGCCGACGCGGTGCGCGGCGCCGCGCGCGTCACCACGCGCTTCGATCGTCCCGTGCGCACCGTCGTGATCGTCGTCGCCGACGCCGAGGGCGACCGCCTGGAAGGGCTGGACCTCGCGCTGCGCGGCGCGGTGCGCGCGAAGGAGCAGGACGGCACGCCGCGCGCGCCGGCCGTCGTGCTCGTGGGAGACCGCGCGGCGCTCGTGTACGCGGTCGAGCCCGAGAAGAACGTGCCCGTGCTGGTGGGCGTGCGCGCCGGCGGCGACCGCCGCATCGCGGGCGTGCTGGCCGGCACGACGCCGGTGGACGACGTCGCGCGCCTGATCGCCGAGCGCGGCATCGTCGCGGTCGCGGGCCGCATGCTCGCGGGCGCGGGGGCGGGCTGCACGCTGCGCTGGGTCGCGGGCCAGGTCGTCCCCACGCCGCCGTCGCGCGGCGGCGGCGCTCGCAAGACGACGAAGAAGGGCGCGAAGACCGCGGCGAAGAAGGGTGCGGTGAGGAATGGCGTGAAGGCGCCGGCGCAGGGGCTGCCGACCGCCGTGCGGAAGTCCACCACTCCGAGCGGAGGGCGCGGCAATGGCCGTCGGTGAGGGCAAGTTCGTCCTGTACACGCGCATCGAGCCGCCGCTGGAGGCGGGCGACTACCGGCTCACCGCGCGGCAGCTGCTCGCCGCGTCGGGGCCCGATGGCCCGCTCGACGAGGACGACCTGAAGGTCGCCGCGCTGCCGACGCACTTCCGCGTGCGCGCGCCGCGCTACCAGCTGCCGCCCGACCAGGTGCTCTCGACGTATCCGCCCGCCAACAGCGAGGGCGCGTTCGGGATGCGGCTGCCGCAGGTCGTCATCAAGCGCCGCACGCTGCCGTGGGAGCGGCTGCTGTCGCCCGCGCGGCGCGGCACGCCGTGGCTGGCGCTCGTGCTGGTGGCCGAGGGCGAGGCGGAGCTGAAGATGAACGAGAAGGTCGCCGACTGCGTGACGCCCGGCGTCGTGCTCGACGGCCTGCCCGACGTGGAGGTCGGCAACACGCTCGTCGTCCAGCGCTCGGTCGTGCACCGGATCTTCCCCACGCAGCTCGACGTGCCGCTGCTGGCGCACGCGCGCGAGGTGGACATCCACGACACGGAGCTGATGATGGGCGACGACGACGGCTTCCTCGCCGTCGTGATCTCCAACCGTCTGCCGCTGCCGGGGAAGGACGCGCGCGGCGACGAGGCGCCGGTGAAGTACCTCGCCTGCCTCGTCAACCTCGAAGGGCAGTTCGACCGGCTGCTGGAGCGCGCGCCCGATCCGTCGCCGTTCACCTTGCGGCCGCTCGTGCTGGCGAACGCGGTGATGAGCGTCGCCGCCTCGGACCACCTCGCGATGGGCGCGTCGCCCGTGTCGCCGCCCGCGGGCGTGGGGCCGTTCCTCGGCGGGCGCGCGCTCGCGGGCGGGCTGGTGCCGGACATCGACGAGGCGTCCGCCGCCGCGGCGGCGGCGATCGACGGCGCGACGGTGATCCGGCCGCGCACCGTCACGCACGACGACGTCGGCACGACGGGCACGCGCTCCGACTGGACGCGCGCCGACGTGCGCGCGGGCAGCGACGTGTACGTCGACATGGCGCGGCCGTTCTCGCGCGCCGACCGCTTCGATCCGTCGGTCGTGCTCGACCCGACGTACCGCTTCCCCGTGCTGCTGCACTGGAGCTTCACGTCCACGGGCAGCACGACCTTTCGCACGCTGATGGAGCACCTCGACTCCGGTCTGCTCGGCACGCTGCCGGAGCTGCCCGCGGGCGAGGAGCCGCCGCGGCTCGAGGGGCGCCCGCCGCTCGAGATCGTGGAGACGGGGCACGTGGGCCTCGTGCACCGCACGCGGCGCGGCGACGAGGCGCGCATCTGGTACCGCGGGCCGTTCGTCGCGCATCCCACGGTCGATCCGCCCGAGGGACGGCTGGCGCTGGCGCACGCGGCCGACCAGCTGCGCATCGTCGTGCCGGACGGCCGCGAGGACCTCTCGCTCGCCGGCGCGTTCGAGATCGGCCGGCTCATGGCGCTGGCGCGGCCGAGCATCGTCGCGGCGCTGCTGCGGTGGCGGCAGGTGCACTACCAGACGGCGCGGCGGCAGGCCATCTGGGACGCGCAGCGCCCGTTCCTCGTCGCGCTGCTCGGCGACGCGCTGCCGGAGCGCATCCCGGTGGACTTCGGCGTGCATCTGGGCCGCGCGCTCGCCGGTGCGATCGCCGCGAAGCCCGACGCGTTCGTCGGCGATCCGCGCCCGCTGGTGGACGCGGGACGTCCGCTGGCGGTGGACGCGAGCGCGATCGAGGCGCTGGCCGCGGGCTACGCGCTGCCGCCCGCCGTGCTGCGCGGCGACCTCGCGACGGTGCTCGGCCG
>CBHYLO010000574.1:0-3252 GCA_966128675.1 uncultured bacterium
GTGCCGACTTCGAGAGGATCGACACTTGGAGCAGGCCCCGCCTGCCGCCCCCGCCAACGACGAGGGGCCCGGTGGTGCGTGGCCGGGGGCCCCTTCGTCGTTCGCGGGGGTGCGGGCCTGCCGGTTACGGCTTGGCGGCCGCCGTCCCCTGCGCCGCCGGCCGGTCGTTCGGCATCACGCCCTGCGCCGGCGCCGGGACCATCGCGAACAGGTCGCGCTGCGCCTGCGCCTTCTTCACCATGTCGATCGCGCGGCGGAGCTGCACGTCGTCGTTCAGGTCGTGGCGCTTGGCCGTCGAGTCGCCGAACGCGACGCGCGCCATGCGCTGCTCGATCTGGCGGTCGACCCAGGCGCTGCCCGCGTCCCACTGCGCCTTCTCGACCTTCACGCCCGCCTTCGTGATGCGCGAGAAGAGGTCCTCGCGCCACTGCGGCTGGACCGTGAAGTCCGGGCGCAGCTTGCCCTTCTGCTCGAACGCCATCTCGGAGAGCGCCGTGTAGATCTCCGGGAACTTCGGCGCCAGCGCGCGCGCCAGCGTCTGCTCGGCGGTGCTCATGGTGTCGGGCTTCACGATGACGTCGGGCGTCACCGCGCCGCCGCCGTACACCACGCGGCCCGCGTCGCTCTTGTACTTCGGGCGCGCCTTGCGCACCGAGTCGCTCTCCAGCGAGTCCGGGTGCACCTCGACGTACTGCCCGTCGATCAGCTTGCGCTCCTTCTGGATCGAGCGGCCGCTCGGCGTGAACCACTTGGCGGTCGTCATCTTGAGCGCGTAGCCGCCGTCGAGCGGGAAGAGCGTCTGCACGAGGCCCTTGCCGTAGCTCGTCGTGCCGACGACCACCGCGCGGTCGTGGTCCTGCAGCGCGCCGGCCACGATCTCGGAGGCCGAGGCGGAGTAGCCGTTCACGAGGACGACCAGCGGGAGCGTCGGCGCGATCGGCTGCGCGGTGGCGACGTAGGTCTGCGCGTCGCCCTGGCGGCCGCGCACGCTGGCGACCTCCTGGCCGCGGCGCAGGAACAGGTTGCTGGTCGAGATGGCCTGCTCGAGGATGCCGCCCGGGTTGTCGCGCAGGTCGAGCACGACGCCCTTGGCGCCCTGCGCCTGCAGCCTCCGCACGGCGTCGCCGATCTCCTGCGCCGTCGCCTCGGAGAAGCGCGTCACCGGGATGTAGCCGACGTTGCCGTCGAACGTCATCGAGTACGCGACGGCCGGGATGTGCACCTCGGCGCGCGTGAAGTTGTGCGTGATCGGCGCCGCGACGCCCGGCCGCGCGAAGGTCACCCTCACCTTCGTCCCCGGCGTGCCGAGCAGGACGTTGGAGACCTGCGTGGTCTTCCAGCGCAGCGTCGACTGCGTGTCGATCTGGACGATGCGGTCGCCTTCCTGGATGCCCGCGTTCTCCGCCGGCGTGTTGGGGAAGACGCGCGCGACCGTCACGTAGTTGTTCTGCTCCGCGATCTCCATCCCGATGCCGCCGTAGCGCCCGTTGGTCTGGCGCGAGAAGTCGGCGATCTGCTTGGGCGTGAAGAGCTCGGTGTACGGGTCGTTGAGCTCCTTCACGAGGCCGCGGGCGGCCTTCTCGAAGAGCGCGGGCGCGTCGACGGTGTCGACGAAGCGCTGGGAGACGAGTCCCATCACCTGCTCGAGGAGCTGCGCGCCGTCGCGCTGCGCGCGCGACTGGATGATCCACCCGCCGGCCAGGAACGGGGCCGTGGCGACGGTGGCGAGGACGGCGGTACGAGTCGGACGACGCATGGACGCGCGCTCGGGAGGGAGGGGGCCTGCAGTGACGTGAAGAATACCGCCCCGGCCGACCGGTGTTCCGGCGCCCGGAGGCGCCCTGGTCGCGCGGCGGAGATCGACGATGCGGAGATCGTGCCGGTCACCCCGTCGCCGGAGGACCGGAGCCGGCGCGTGGTCTAGTCGTCGGCGTCGTCCGCGCCCTCGGGCTCGTCGACGTCGCCGGCCTGGGCGAGCAGCGCGCGCCAGCTCACCGCCCGCCCCTTCCGGAAGCCCTTCCGGACCAGCTTCACGCCCAGCGGCGAGACGGTGACGGTGTACGGCGTGCCGTCGATGACGACCTCGCGCTTGAGCGTGCGCTCCAGGGGTAGGGCCATGGGGACGATCGCGAAAGGGGGACGATGGAGATCGCGCGCGGCGGGCGGCAGGGGGCGGACGTTCGCGGCGCGTTCAGCCGCATTCAATCGCGCGGCGTGACGCCGCTCACCAGGTGGTCACCAGGTGGTCACCAGGCGTACTCCACCCACCGGTCCCGCCCCTCCTGCACCACGGCGGCGGCGCGCACGGCGCCGGCGGCGATGAGCATCTCGTGGGCCGGCTGGAGCACGCGCTGGAGGTGCGACGGGTAGCGCTGGGCCAGCGGCAGCTGCTCCGCCCACTGCTCCAGCGGCCACCGCCCGCGGCGCTCCGGGAGGTCGGGGCCGAGCGCGGCCAGCAGCCGGTAGAGCCGCCGCGCGACGGGCGAGCCGAGCTGCTGGTAGCGCAGCCACGACAGCTCGGCCACGAAGCCGGCGGCCAGGTTCTGCCGCACGGTGGGGGACAGCACGACCCGCGCGTCGCCGGGCTCGTTGGCGGTGAAGGCGGGGAAGAGGGCGAGCTGGTCGTGGTCCTCCTGCCGCCGCCGCTCGATCACGACCGAGGCCAGCAGGGTGAAGCGCACGTCGACGGGGACGGCCGGGGCGCCGGGCGCGGCGGCGTGGTAGGCGGCCGTCGACTCGAGGGTGGTGCGCTCCAGGCGCGCGAGCGAGGCGCGCAGCTGCTCGTAGGTGCGCCCGTCGGCCTTCCGCCCGAGCGACCGCAGGAAGGCGTGCAGCCGGAACGTGATCGCCCCGTCGTCCGGCCGCCCCGACTCGGCCCACCGGTGCATGAGGCCGACCCAGACGTCCTGGTCGAAGGTGCCGGGCAGCCGGTCGCCCGGGGCCGGCAGCACCCGCCAGCGCTGCGCCGGCGCGGGCACCCACTGCAGCGCCCCGTCGTCGGCGGCCGAGTCGCTGAGCCGGAACAGCGGCAGCCGCTCGAGCGCACGGTCGAGCGTCACGAGACGCGTGGACGGACGGCGGGCCAGCATGCGTGCCAACCTAAGCTGTGCAACCGTCGCCGTGGTGGCGGAGTGCTGCGCACCCGGAGCGGCGGACTGCGGACTGCGGATCCGAACGGCGCTGCGGACTGCGGGCTGCGGATCTCCAGCCGCTCGGGACGCGCCGTCGTCGAATCCGCAGCCCGCAGTCCGC
>CBHYLO010000575.1:0-3251 GCA_966128675.1 uncultured bacterium
GGGCGCCGGCGCGCCGGGCGCCGGCGCGGCGGCGAGCGGCGGCGCGCCCGTCGGCGCGAGCCGCTGCACGCCCGAGCGCCACTTGTCCAGCAGGTAGCCGCCGAACGACGGCGCGAGGACGTTGTGCACGACGCCCTCCGCGGTGCGCCCGTAGATCGTCGCGAGGCTCGCGCGCACCCCGACCGGGGCGGCCGCGCCGATGCGCGCGTGCGCCAGCACCCGCGGCACGCCGCGCGCGTCGAGCGCCAGCACCGTCGCCGCGTCGCCCCAGACGTCGAAGTACAGCCAGCGCCGCTCGCGCGCGGACCACACGCGCCCGAACGAGTGGCCGCCGGAGGGCCCGCGCCCCGCGACGCCGACGAGCTGCGCGCCGCCGAACGCCGGCGCCAGCGCGATCGCCGCGGCGCCGTTCAGCTGGTCGCACCAGCCGAGCCCCGCGAGCGCCACCGGCCAGTCGGCGGCGTCGTGCGCGACCTGCCACTGCGTGACGAGCGCGCGGCGCAGCGGCACGAGGACGGTCATGATGCGCGTCGCGTCGTCGGCGTCCGCGGGCACCGGGTGCGCGGCGCGCACGCGCGCCATCGCCGCGTACGGCACGGCCATCGCCGTCGCGTGCGCGGCCCGCGCGCGGACGCGCGCGCGCGGGCCCGCCTCGCGCGCGGGATGCGGGTCGAGCCAGTCGGGATGCGCGCGCGCGACCGCGCGCAGCGCGGGCCAGAGCAGCGGCGTGCGGCCGATGGACGCGAGCGCGCCGACGACGAGGACGCCCGTCGCGAGGAGCGCGAGGGCGAGGCGGCGCGTGCGGGTGGTTCGGATCGATCGCAAGGCGGGCGGTCGTTCGCGCGAGCGCACGCGGACGACGGACGTGCGGGAGGGAACGTGACGACGGGCGGGCATCCTCGCCCGCCCGTCGCATGCGCTCGAGGGACGACCGGTCGATCCCGCCGGTCACCCCTGACACGCGTGTCATCGCATGACACGCGTCTCATGTGCGTCGATCGATCGATCGTTCAGTCGATCGGCTTGAGGTTCGCGAGGATCGCCTCGCGACGCGGCTCGAGGAACGGCGCGAGCACGACCTTCTCGCCGAGCGTCGCGGGATCCTCGTCGACCGCGAAGCCCGGGCCGTCGGTCGCGATCTCGAACAGCACGCCGTTCGGCTCGCGCAGATAGAGGCTGCGGAACCAGTAGCGATCGACCTCGCCGCTGTTCGGCACGCCCATCGTGTTCAGCCGCTCGGCCCACGCCTCGTAGTCGGCGTCGGGGCTGCGGAACGCGACGTGGTGCACGCCGCCCGCGCCTGGCGACGCGGCGGGGAGGTTGGGCTGCACCGCGACGTGCAGCTCCGCGTGCGGACCGCCCGCGCCCATCTCGTAGACGTGCACCGTGTGGCGCCCGTTGTCGGGGTGCGGGTAGTCGCGCACGCGGCGCATGTTGAGCACCTGCTCCACCACGACGTCCGTCGGCTGCAGGCTCGGCACGCTCATCACGATCGGGCCCAGCCCGCGGATCTGGTGCTCGGGCGGCACGGGGCTGCGCGTCCACGGCGTCGGCGGGTCGCCCGCGCCGCCGTCGTCGACGAGCGCCAGCCGCTGGCCCTCGCGGTCGTCGAAGTCGAGCGTCGCGCGGCCGTCGCGCTGCACGATGCCGCCGTGCGCGATGCCGTGCTCGGTGAGCCGGCGCGCCCAGTACTCCAGCGACGCGCCGCCCTGCACGCGCAGGTGCGTGCGCGTGATCGTGCGCGAGCCGCGCCGCTCGCGCGGCACCGACCAGTCGAAGAACGTCAGGTCCGTCCCCGGCGAGCCGACGGCGTCGGCGTAGAACAGGTGGTAGGCCGTGACGTCGTCCTGGTTCACGCTCCGCTTCACCAGCCGCATGCCCATCACGTCGGTGTAGAAGCGGAAGTTCTCGCGGATGCTGGCCGAGACGGCCGTCAGGTGGTGGATGCCGGTCAGTTGCATGGAAGGACTCCGAAGGATCGCGGCGCGCGCCGGGTCAACGCGCGTCCACGCTGGTATGCTCCACGCGGTCGATGACCGCGGCCGGGCGCTCGCCCAGGAACTCCACCCACTGCTTCTTCAGCGCACGGTAGTGCTTCGCGGCCTCGACCAGGTCGAGGAAGCATTCGATCGTGCTGTCGAACCGCTGCTGCAGCGTCGCGTTCGCGAGGCGCCCGTCGTCGCCGAACGCCTCGTGCGCCTGCGCCAGCGAGAACATGTCCGGATAGACGCGCGCGCCCAGGTGCTCCAGCGGCACGCGCAGCGCCCACAGCCCGCGGTTGCCGCCCACCATCGACGGCGACGCGGAGAGCAGCAGCACCTGCCGCCCGTTCAGCGGCTGCGGGCGGTGGCGCGACACCCAGTCGATCGCGTTCTTCAGCACCCCGGGCATCGACGCGTTGTACTCGGGCGACGCGATGATGCAGGCGTCGGCGGTCACCAGGCGGTCGCGCAGCCGCCGCGCGCCCTCCGGCAGCCCCTCGCCGTGCTCGGCGTCGCCGTCGTACGAGGGGCAGTCGAAGTCCGACATGGCCGCGCGGTCCGCCACGCCGCCCTTCTCGCGCACCACCGTCGCGGCGAGCGTCGCCAGCCGGTCGTTGAGCGAGCGCTGGCGCAGCGACGCGGCGAAGATCAGCACGCGCACGGGGCGGCGGTCGGTGGACTGCTCGTCGGTCGGCATCAGCGCACCTCGCGCCGTTCGGGGGATGGAGCTCAGCGCGCCACGGGCGATCCCGCGAGGCGCGCGGACAGCCAGCGCGCCGCCTCGGCCACGCTCTCGGACGTCATCGCGTGGCCCATCGGCAACTCGCGGTAGTCCAGTCGCAGCGGGAAGCGCGCCAGCGTCTCGCGCGCGCCGCGGGCGTAGTGCACGCCCAGCTTCTGGTCGTCGACGCCGTGGAGGATGAGCACCGACTTCCCCTCCAGCGCGGCGTCGGGCGCGGCGTGCGGCAGCACCTCGGGGAGCAGCCGCCCGCTCATCGCCACCACGCCCGCCACGCGCTCCGGCGCGGTGAGCAGCGTCGCCAGGCCCATGATCGCGCCCTGGCTGAAGCCGGCGAGGTACACGCGTGCCGGGTCGGCGTCGTACGCCGCCACCGCCTCGTCCACGAAGCGCGCGATCGCCGCCCAGCTCGCGGCCGCCTCGTCGGCGGCGATCGCGGGGCCCTGCCGCGTGAACGTCACGTGGAACCAGCCGAAAGCCGGCGGCCCCCCCACCCGAGGGGCCCCGGCCCGGGCCCCCCCCCAACGCCC
>CBHYLO010000576.1:0-3232 GCA_966128675.1 uncultured bacterium
CGATCGCGGGCGCGTCGGTGTCGAGCGCGGCGCCGATGACGATCGCCATGGTCTGCGGCTCGGTGCGCCGAGCCGTGCGAGGAGAGTCGCTCATCATTTGGTCACCGGCCCCCGACGCGCCGCCGGCAGCGGGCCGCGCGGCACGCGCGCCGGCAGGTTGGCGGTCTGCAGCAGCACCGCGGCGGTCACCGTCGCCGCCTGCTTCAGGTCCTCCTCCAGCAGGTTCGCGGCCACGTCGGCGCCCGTGTGGTGCGTGCGCGTCTCGTAGTCGATGGGGTCCTGCAGGAAGGTGAACGCCGGCACGCCCACGCCGACGAACGGCATGTGGTCGGTGCTCCCGGTGTTCGCCAGCGTCAGCGTGCCCGCGCCCAGGTCCGCGAACGGCGCCAGCATCGGGCGGAACACGTCGCGCGCCGCCGCGTTGCCCTGCAGCCAGATCCCGCGAATGCGCCCGGTGCCGTTGTCGAAGTTGAAGTACGACGACACGCGCGCGTGCTCGGGCTTCAGGCGCATCGTCTCGGGATCGCCCAAATGCGCGCGCACCCAGCCGAGCGAGCCGTAGTAGTCCTCGTGCTCCTCGCCGTCCCAGAGCGCGATGCGGATGGTGCGGCGCGGCTTCGCGTCCACCGCCTGCAGGATGCGCAGCGCCTCCATCGCCACCGCGCTGCCGGCCGCGTTGTCGGTCGCGCCGGTGCCCGCGGTCCACGAGTCGAAGTGGCCGCCCACCATCACCACCTCCGCCGCCAGCGACGGATCGCTCCCCGGCAGCTCGGCGATCACGTTCACGCCCTGCGAGTCGGCGCGCGTGCGCGGCGCCTCCGCGCGCGCCTTCACCTCGAGGGCCAGCACCGGCGCGGCCTGTCCGGCGCCCTGCGCCTTCTGCACGAGGTTGAGCACGCGCGCGTAGTCGTCGCGCGCCACCGACAGCGCGGGCGGCGCGCCGCTGGCGTCGCTGTCGTACGCCTGGTAGCCCGACACCATCGTCGACACGGCGTTGCGGCTGGGCGTCAGCATCGCCACCGCGCCCGCGCGGCCGAGCGCGGTCAGCAGGCGCAGGCGCTTGCGGACGTTGTCGGCGTAGCCGCCCGCGTCCTCCCAGTAGTCCTTCGGCGAGCCGGGGTCGGTGAGGCGCGCCAGCGAGTCGAGCTGCCCGTCGCTCCACCGGTGCGCGAGCGGCTTGAAGCGGCCCGGATCCGCCGGCACCGGCCCGACGAGCACGATCTTCCCGCGCACCTGGTCGGCGACCTTCGCGACGTCCTCCTCGGTGCGCAGCGCCGCGACGTAGACGGGCGTCCCGCGCACCACGCCCGGCGTCGACGGGCTCCACGCGTACGGGTAGGCGACGAGGCGCGCGTAGTACGGCGCCTCCAGCTCCAGCGAGTGGCGCTCGACGCTCCACGTCAGCCCGCCGCGCGTGCCCCACGCCTCCAGCCGCGCGTTCGCCAGCCCGTAGCCCGCCAGCGTCGCGCGGGTCCACTCGGCCGCCGCGCGATAGCCGGGCGATCCCGCCAGGCGCGGCCCGAAGACGTCGGAGAGGATCGTCGCCGTCTCCAGCACCTTCGAGCGCTGCAGCCCCTCCTCGCGGATGCGCGCGAGGACGGGGTCCGCGACGGCCGCCGCGCGGGCGGGCGACACGTCGGGCGGGACGGCGGAGCGGGTGGGGGCGGGCGCCACGGGATGCGCCTGCGCGCCGGCGACCAGCGGCAGCAGCAGGGCCCCGAGGGCGGCGGGCAGGACGCGACGGGAGAGCGGCATGCGCGAATGATACGGCGGCGCCCGCACGCGGCGCGACGCCCGAGCGTCAGGCCTCGTCGGCTTCGCGGACCTCGCCGGGCGCCGTCGTCGCCGGGACCACGACGGGCGCGGGGCCGAGCCGCTCGTAGGCCACCGAGAGCAGCACCGCGAACGCCGCCGCGCCGGTGCCCAGCAGCACGTTGACGTAGGGCGGCGCGGTGAGCGCGAGCCGCACCATGACCGTCGCCGCCGCGAAGCCCGAGTTGCGGAACACCACCCGGTAGTCGGCGCTGTACGTCAGCGACAGCAGCACGAGCAGGATGTCGCTGAAGATCAGCACCGTGAAGAACACTTCGAAGAAGCGCCCGGGCGTCCCCGCGACGAGCATCCCGCGGCCGGCGTCCACGGCGCCCGCCAGCAGCGCGGCGAGCAGCAGCAGCGCGACCACCTTCTTGGCCGCCACGAACGCCGCCTGGTCGTCGCCGACGGCGATGGCGCGGTGCCGCTGCACGCGGCCGTAGACCGCCACCAGCACGAACACCGCGAGCGCGCCGACCATGTCGGCCAGCACGTGCGGCACCGCGCGCGCCGCCCGCGCCCACTCCACGGGCTCCCCGAACGTCGAGACCTCGAGGAACGCCTTCCGCAGCAGGATCAGCGACAGCAGCTCGAACTGCTTGCCCACCGAGTCGGCGACCGACCGCGCCAGCGCGAACACCAGCGCCACCAGCTCCTGCAGCAGGAGCGCGGTGAAGGCGAGCACCACGGCGCCGAAGTGCGAGCGCGGGACGCGCGCCGCGAGCCCCGACGGGAGCCAGCCGCGGCGTCCGAGCTCGATGACCACCAGCGCCGCGACGAACGCCGCCACCAGCAGCCCGCCGATGCGGCGCTGCGTCCGCGCGGCCTCCCAGCGCACCTCCAGCCGGTCGAACAGCCGCGCGACGGCGAGCGCGGCGCGCCGGGCCGGGCGGCGACTGGCGGCCGGCGCGGCGGGCGGGCCGTCGAGGAGTCTGACGTCGGGCACCGGCGCCTCGGGGGAAGGGCTGGGCGGGGCTGTGGCGTGGACGCAGCATTTCGCGGACGGGCCCGGCACCCTACACTGCGGGGCGATCGCGGCCGATACTGGTCAGCGACCGCCCACGACGCGGGCCGCGCCCGCCGCGGCCGGCCCACCCTGCGGACAACCCGGTACCCGTGCGTCCCGTTTCCGACCGCCAGGTCTTCCCCCTCGCCCTCTCCGGCACGCGCGCCGTGCCCGCGGCCTCGCCGTACGCGGCGCGCGCCTACGGCGAGGCGACACGCGTGGGCGGCCACCCGTCGCCGGCCCCGCGCGACCGGCGCCCCGAGACGGCGGCCGAGGATGCCGGCCGCGCGCTGCTGGCCGCGCGCCCCGCGGCCCCGGGCGTCGAGACCGAGGTCTCGATCCGCATGTACGCTGACGGCGGCAGCATCTCCGTCGTGCGCCACCTGCGCGGCGGCGAGACGGTGGGGATCGAGG
>CBHYLO010000577.1:0-3227 GCA_966128675.1 uncultured bacterium
CCGCAGCCCCTCATGATGCCCCTCCCCACCCTCCTCCGCTCGCTCGCGCCCGCGCTGCGCGACGGCGAGTGGGTCTTCTGCTGGCTCGCCGACGACGCGGCGCGCGCGCACGCCGACGCCGCGCTGGCGAGCATGCGCGAGGACGGCGGCGTTTCGCTCGTGCTGCCGCTGGCGCATGCGCGCGCGCACGGGCTGCCCGACGCGCCCGCGCTCCGCTGCCTCACGCTCACCGTGCACTCCAGCCTCGAGGCGGTCGGGCTCACCGCGGCGGTGGCGGGCGCGCTCGCCGCGCGCGGCATCGCCGCCAACGTGATCGCGGCCGCGCGCCACGACCACGTGTTCGTGCCGAGCGATCGCGCCGACGAGGCGCTGGCGGCGCTGGAGCAGCTGTCGCGCGACGCCTGAGGACCCGCAGCCCGCAGCCGTCAGCCGTCGATCGGCACCTCGGCCATGATCGCCAGCAGGTTCTCCTCCGGGTCGCGCAGGAACGCCATCCAGATCTCGCGGTCCGGGAGGCGCGCGATCAGGTGCGGCGCGTCGACGAACGTCACGCCGCGCGCGGCGAGCGTCGCGTGCGCCGCGTGCACGTCCGGCACGCTGAAGTAGAGCACCGAGTTGCCGCGCGGCGCCTCGCCGTCCTCCGGCTCCCCCAGCATCAGCCGCTGGCCCGCGCAGTCGAAGAACGCGAGCCGCGGCGGCGCCTCGAACAGCAGCGGCAGCCCGAGCACGTCGCGGTAGAACGCGATCGCACCGCGCAGGTCGCGCACGTTCATCGCGATCTGCCCGATGCGGCCCAGCCCCGTCGCGGCCGATGCGGATCCGGGTTCCTGTGCGGCGCTGGCGGTCATGGCGTCCTCTCGGGTGGATGGCGGGCGAAGGAGCCCGACGCTGCGCCGCGGCGCCGGACGCCGCAAGAGTCCCGGCGGCCCGCCCCGCGCTTGCGCCGCCGGTCGTGCACTTTATACTGCAAAGTAGACGACCGGTTCACCCTGGCCATCGGTCGCGCGGATCCACGAGCATCGGGAGGCGGTCGTGTCGCAGTGGTTGAAGCGCGTGCGTGGCGTCGTCGGGATGGGGTTCATCTGGGCGCTCGGCGGCATCGGGATCGGCGGCCTGATCGAGCTGCTCGACAACGTCGCGCCCGCGGCGCACGGCTTCACGCGCCAGGTCGACATGTGGCCGCAGACGCTGGCGATCCCCGGCTTCGTCGCCGGCATCGTCTTCGCCGTCGTGCTCGGGATCGCGGGCGGGCGCCGCCGCTTCGAGGAGCTGTCGTTCCAGCGCTTCGCCGCCTGGGGCGTGGTCACCGGCGTCCTCGTGGGCGCGCTCGGCATGTCGTTCGGCGCGCCACTGCTGTTCCTCGGCGTCATGACGGTGCTCAGCGTCGTCGGCGCCTCGGGCACGCTGGCGCTCGCGCGCCTCGCCGAGCGGCGTGGGCTCATCGGCGCCGGCGCGACGCCGCGCGCGGAGCTCGCGCCCGGCGACTGAACGCCGACGCGCGGGCTAGCGTGACTCCGCGCCCGCGTGCACCTCGGCCACCTCGCGCGCGACGCGCGCGGGGTCCGCGTGCTCCAGCGGATGTCCGGTCGCGGGGAGCACCGCCAGCTCGCCCTTGGGCAGCGCGCGCGCCGCGGCCGCGCACTCGTCCAGCGTCACCGTCGCGTCGCGGTCGCCGACGCAGACGCGCGCCGGGCACGCAATCGCGGCCAGCACGTCGGGCGTGACCGTCGGACGCGCGGCGATCGCGTGCATCATCGCGGCGGTGCGCGCCAGCACGCGCTCCCAGCCGCCCGCGTCGCCGTGCCGCGCGGCCAGCGCGTCGGCGAAGCGCGGCACCTTGGCGCGGATCGCGGCGGGATCGAGCCGCGACGTCTCACGCGCCGCGCTCTCGGGCGTCCACGCGAGCTTGGTCGCCAGCGTCACCACCGCGCGCACGCGCGCCGGATGCTCGGCCGCCAGCAGCAGCGCCACGTAGCCGCCCATGCTGTAGCCGAACACCGTCGCGCGCGCGATGCCGTCGCGGTCCATCGCGTCCAGCACGCCCGCGGCCAGCCGCGCGACGTCGTACGGCGCGTCGGGCGCGGCGTCGGGATCGGGCGTGGCGCCGTGCCCCGCGAACTCGTGGGCGTGGACGGGCGTCCCCGCGGGCACGAGCGGCGCGAGGGCGTCGGCGAGCGGGCGCAGCGTGTCGCGCGCGCCGAGCGCGCCGTGGAGCAGCAGGATGGCGTCGGGCATGGGGCGAAAGCTAAGCGGGCCCGCCACCCACCTCGTCGCCGGCCAGCAGCCGCAGCTCGCCGAAGCGGCGCTCGGGATGCTCCAGCAGCACGTCCGCGGGCGCCCCGCGCAGCGCGTGGTCGAGGAACGCGCGCACGAGGTCCGTCGTCACGCGCAGCGCGCGCGCGCCGTCGATCGGCCCCCAGCGCATCCACCGCCGCTCCGCGCCCACGACGAGCGATTCCGCCAGCGCCGCGTCCGTGAAGTCGAGGTGGCGCGCGCCCAGCAGGCGCACGCGGCGCGCATCGGTCGAGCGCGACGCGATCCGCGCCCACTCGCCCGTGCGCCGGAGCTCGCTGCGCTGCACGCCCTGCCGCGTGAGCGCGTACCACGTGGAGTCGCGGCCCGCCGGCGCCTCGTCCATCGCGGGCAGCTCGCTGCTCACGAGGAGGAGCGGCTGGCGCGGGCGCGCGTCGAGCACCGCGGCGCCCATCGCGTCGCCGTCGAGGTTCACGGCCGCGCGCACCAGCGTGTCGCCCGCCGCCGCGACGATCGCCGTCGTCCCGCCCAGCGAGTGGCCGAGCGCCGCCACGCGCGCGAGGTCGAGCCGTCCGCGCGCGGGCGAGTCGGCCGCCGTGTCGAGCGCGCGCAGCCGTCGCAGCACGTGCCGCACGTCGTCGTGCGCGTGCGCCTGGTCGGCGACGATCGCCGCGCCGTTGCCCAGCGTCTTGCGCACGACGCGGCCGTCCGCGTGCACCACGACGTCCGCGAGCCCCGCCGGCGCGATGCCGACGACCGCGTAGCCGTGGCTCGCGAGGTCCTCCAGCAGCACGCTGTAGTCGGTGGGCAGCCAGCCGTTGCCGGGCGTGAAGACGAGCACCGGCGCGCGGCCCGCGTCGCGCGCCCACGGCGCGTCCGTCACCGCGTGCACGCGCAGCGCGCGCATCGCCGTCGCCGCGGCGTCGCCGATCTTCGCGGCCGACGCGGTCGCGCGCAGGTCGCCCCACGCGCCG
>CBHYLO010000578.1:0-3204 GCA_966128675.1 uncultured bacterium
AACCAGGTCAACAACGTCCTCGGCTTCCCGTTCATCTTCCGCGGCGCGCTCGACGCCCGCGCGACGACGGTGAACGAGGAGATGAAGATGGCGGCCACGCGCGCGCTGGCGCTGCTGGCGCGCGAGGACGTGCCCGAGAGCGTGGCGAAGCTCTACGGCCTGAAGAAGGTCAGCTTCGGCCCCGAGTACCTGATCCCCTTCCCGTTCGACCCGCGCGTGCTGCTCTGGGTGGCGCCGGCGGTCGCGTGGGCAGCGGTGGCCAGCGGCGTGGCGCAGGAGTTCGTCGACATCGACCACTACCGCACGCAGCTGGAGGCGCGGCTGGGGCGCGCGCGCGGCATCATGCGCGGCATCATCACGCGCGCGATGAGCGACCCGAAGCGGATCGTCTTCCCCGAGGGGGAGGACCCGAAGATCATCCGCGCGGCGCAGATCTGCGTCGACGAGGGGATCGCCTACCCGGTGCTGCTCGGCCGGCCCGAGACGATCGAGCGCGTGGCGCGCGAGTACTCGATCCCGCTGGAGGAGATCGAGGTCGTGGACCCGGCGACCGCCCGGCGGCGCGACGACTACGTGCGCTACCTGTGGGAGCGCCGGCAGCGGAAGGGGCTCTCGCTGGGCGAGGCGCAGCAGCGGCTGGCGAACCCGAACTACTTCGGCTGCTGCATGGTGGCGCTGGGCGACGCCGACGCGATGCTCTCGGGCGTGAACGCGACCTACCCCGAGACGATCCGCCCGGCGCTGGAGACGATCGGCGCGCACCCGAAGGCCGGCATCCTGAGCGGGATGTACATGCTGGTGTTCGAGAAGCGCGTCGTCTTCTGCGGCGACACGACGGTGACGATCGACCCGACGGCGGAGCAGCTGGCGCAGATCGCCTACGCGGCGTCACGGATCGTGCAGAACTTCGGCGAGACGCCGCGGGTGGCGATGCTGTCGTTCTCGAACTTCGGCTCGGTGCGGCACCCGGACGCCGCCAAGGTGGCGCGGGCGGTGGAGCTGCTGCGCGAGCGCGACCCGCACCTCGTGGTGGACGGCGAGATGCAGGCCGACACGGCGTTCGACGAGGGGATCCAGCGCGAGCGCTACCCCTTCAGCCGCCTGAAGGAGGAGGCCAACGTGCTGATCTTCCCGAACTTGAGCGCCGGGAACATCGCCTACAAGTTGTTGAATCACCTCGGCGGGGCGACGGCCATCGGCCCGATCCTCGTCGGGATGCGGCGCCCGGTGCACGTGCTGGAGCAGGGCGCCGACGTGCAGGAGATCGTCAACATGGCGGCCGTCGCCGTGATGGACGCGCAGGCGCGGGGGCGGTCGGCCGACGACGCCCGCGTGCCCGACGTGCCGCGCGGCCGCGAGGCCGGCATCCTCTAACCCTCTCACCGCACCCATGGCCACCACCACCGCGCCGCTGTCGCCCACCCCCACGGCCCACGACACGCGCTCGCTCGCCGCCCTCGGGATCACGCCCGCGGGCGACGTCCACTGGAACCAGGGCGCGCCCGATCTCGTGGAGGCCGCGGTGCGCCGCGGCGAGGGCCGGCTGGCCGACATGGGCCCGTTCGTGGCCGTCACGTCGCCGCACACGGGGCGCTCCCCGAACGACAAGTTCGTGGTGCGCGAGGCCTCCAGCGAGGCGGACGTCGACTGGGGGAAGGTCAACCAGCCGATCTCCGAGGCGCACTTCGAGGCGCTGCTCGCCGACGTGCAGCAGTACCTGAGCGGGCTGCCCGAGCTGTTCGTGCAGGACCTGTTCTGCGGCGCCGACCCGGCGCACCAGCTCAAGGTGCGCTACGTGCTGCCCAACGCGTGGCACGCCAGCTTCGTGCGGAACATGTTCATCCGCCCGACGCCCGAGCAGCTGGCCGGCTTCGACGCGAACTTCACGGTGCTGCACGCGCCGGAGTTCCAGGCCGACCCGGCCCGGCACGGCACGCGCACGGGCACGTTCATCGTCGTGCACATCGGCCGCCGCCAGATCCTCATCGGCGGCACGCGCTACGCCGGTGAGCTGAAGAAGTCGATGTTCACGATCATGAACTACCTGATGCCGAAGCAGGGCGTGCTCTCGATGCACTGCTCGGCGAACATCGGCCCGGACGGCGACACGGCGCTCTTCTTCGGCCTCTCGGGCACGGGCAAGACGACGCTGTCGGCGGACCCGGAGCGCAGCCTGATCGGCGACGACGAGCATGGCTGGAGCGACGAGGGCGTCTTCAACTACGAGGGCGGCTGCTACGCGAAGGTGATCAACCTCTCGCCCGAGGGGGAGCCGGACATCTACCAGACGACGCAGATGTTCGGCACGGTGCTCGAGAACGTGGTGCTCGACGAGAAGCGCCGCGTGAAGTTCGAGGACCAGTCGATCACCGAGAACACGCGCGCCAGCTACCCGCTGCACTACATCCGCAACCACGTCCCCAGCGGGCGCGGCGGGCACCCGAAGAACGTCGTGTTCCTGACCGCCGACGCGTTCGGCGTGCTGCCGCCGATCGCCAAGCTGACGCCCGAGCAGGCGATGTACTACTTCCTCTCGGGCTACACGGCGAAGGTCGCGGGCACGGAGCGCGGCGTGACCGAGCCGCAGGCGACGTTCAGCGCCTGCTTCGGCGCGGTGTTCCTCGTCTGGCACCCGACCAAGTACGCGGAGATGCTGGGCCGCAAGCTGCAGGAGCACGGCTCGCACGTGTGGCTGGTGAACACGGGGTGGAGCGGCGGCGCCTACGGCGTCGGCAAGCGCATGAAGCTGGGCTACACCCGCGCGATGGTGCGCGCGGCGCTCGGCGGTGCGCTGGACGACGTGGAGACGCGCGTCGATCCGGTCTTCGGGCTCGCGGTGCCGACGTCGGTCCCCGGCGTGCCGGCCGAGGTGCTCGACGCGCGCGGCACGTGGAGCGACGCGGCGGCCTACGACGCCCAGGCGCGCAAGCTGGCCGAGATGTTCCGCGCGAACATCGAGAAGTTCGGGGCGCAGGTGAGCGCCGACATCAAGGGCGCGGGGCCGAAGGGCTGACGCGCCTCTGGTCTCGTGGTGCGTCGCGGGGGGGGGGGGGGGGTTGGGGGGGGGGCCCCCCCCCCGTTGGGGGGTGTGGGGGGGGGGGGGGGGGGGGGGGCCCCGGCGCCGCCGCGCCACCCAGACCCAGGCCGATGCACTCCGTGCCGAGCAGGGCAAGATCGGCGGACAAGTCGGCAAGATGAAGCGCG
>CBHYLO010000579.1:0-3204 GCA_966128675.1 uncultured bacterium
GCGTGAACACCGCGGGGTTGGCGAACTGCTTCCGCATCGCCAGGATCTCGTCGCGCGACGGCCCGGTGTAGGGGCGCGGGACGTGGTCCGTGGGCGGGAGCTGCGCGCGTGCCGGCGCGTCGAGCGTGAGCTGCGGAGCGATGGCCGTCATGGGCGTCACCGGAGGGAGCCTGCTGCGTGACTGCTGAACTGCTTCAGACAGGATTATCAGGATTGACAGGATTTACAGGATTCATGGTGCTGCATGGCGAGACGGCGTCTCGCGCCACGCGGAGCACCATCCTGTAAATCCTGTCAATCCTGTCCAATGCTGTTGGACTTGTCGTTGCCGGGATGCGCGATTTCGTGCGCCGCGATCACGACAGGCTCGCCGCGCCGCGCACCGGCGCCGCGTAGCCCTCGACGGGCTCGTAGCCGCCGTCGTACTCGCTGGCGTCGGGGCGGCGGATCTCGGACTGCAGGACCACGCGCTCGCGGCGGATGCCGCGGAAGTCCTCGACCGTGCGCCAGCCGTCCGCGGCGTGCCTCTCGAGGAAGGCGTCGAGCCCCGCGTTCAGCTTCTGGATCACGTGCGGGCCCACCGCCTGGTCGAGCATCGCCGCGGTGCACACCTGCACCGTGCCGCAGCCCAGCAGCAGGTAGCTGAGCGCCTGCGAGAAGTCCGAGATGCCGCCGATGCCCGAGAAGGCGCGGTCCGGGAAGGCCTGCGTCATGCGCGCCATGTTGGCGAGCGACATCGGCAGGATCGCAGGCCCACCGAGCCCGCCGCTCGACACCTTGCCGTCGACGTTGATCTCGAACTCCAGCGTCTCCGGGTCGATCATCGGCAGCGACGGGAAGGTGTTGCTGCTGACGATCGCGTCCGCGCCGCCGCGGAAGCACGCCGCCGCCTCGACCACCATGTCGCGCGTCGCCGGCGTCAGCTTGCACCACACCGGCACGGTCGCGACCTCCTTCACCGCCTCGGTCACGACGGAGCAGAGCCCCTCGTCCTTGCCGATGTTGGACCCCATGTCCTTCCGGTCCATGTGCGGGCAGCTGAAGTTCAGCTCCAGCCCGTCCGCGCCCGCGTCCTGGCACGCCTGCGCGAGCGTCTGCCAGTTGCGCAGCTCCTTGTCGTTCCCGGAGCCGGCCATGATCGACGCGATGAGCGCCTTGGTGGGGTGCGCCTCCTTGATGCGGCGCAGGCGCGGCACCCACCAGTCGAGCGTCTTGTCGGAGATCAGCTCCCAGTTCCAGCTGGAATGGAGCGCGGCGCCCGGCCGCTTCCGCATCGACACGCTCGCGTCGTCGGGCGAGGTGCGCAGGAACTTCGCCTTCGCGCCCACCACGTTCGTCACCGGGTGCAGCCCGATGGTCTTCGTGACCACGCCGCCCCAGCCGGCCTCGAAGGCGCGGAGGATGTTCTGCTCCGACTCGGTCGGCGGCGCCGACGAGAGCAGGAAGGGATTCTCGAACCGGATCCCCGTGAAGGTGACGGATCGATCGGCCATGGGGAGCCTCCTCAGCTCATCCAGTTCACGCCCGCTTCGCGATTCCACTTGGTGGTCATCTTCTTCGCCTGCGTCCAGAGCTCGATCGAGCCGCGCCCCGTGATGTCGCCGACGCCGAACTTCGAGTCGTTCCAGCCGCCGAAAGAGAACGGCTCGCGCGGCACGGGCACGCCGACGTTGACGCCGACCATCCCCGCGTTCGCGCGCTCCATGACGCGCCGCGCGATGCCGCCGCTCTCGGTGAACACCGACGCCGCGTTGCCGTACGGCGACGCGTTCTCCACCGCCAGCGCCTCGTCCACGTCCCGCGCGCGCACGATCGCCAGCACGGGCCCGAACACCTCCTCGCGCGCGATCGCCATGTCGGGCGTGACGTGGTCGATGATCGTCGGCCCCAGGAAGTAGCCGCCCTCGCGCCCCGGCACGCGCGCGTGGCGCCCGTCCACCAGCACGGTCGCGCCGGCCGCCTCCGCCTCGTCGATGTAGCGCGTGATGCGCTCGCGCGCGGCCTCGGAGATCACCGGCCCGACGTCGCGCCCCGGCACCATCGCCCGCGCGTGCTCCACCATGCGCTGCACGATGTGGTCGGTCGCGCTCACGGCCACCATCACGCTCGCCGCCATGCAGCGCTGCCCGGCGCACCCCGACATCGACGCGACGACGTTGCTCGCCGTCATCTCGCGGTCGGCGTCGGGCATGACGATGAGATGGTTCTTCGCGCCGCCGAGGGCGAGGCAGCGCTTGAGGTTCGCGGTGGCGCGCCGGTAGACGACCTTCGCGATCCGCGTCGAGCCGACGAAGCTGAGCGCGCCGATGTCGGGGTGGTCGCAGAGCGCCTCGACGGCTGCCTGCCCGCCGTGCACGATCTGCAGCACGCCCTTCGGCAGCCCGGCCTCGTCCAGCAGCTCGGCGATGCGGCGCGCGCTCAGCGGCACGAGCTCGGACGGCTTCAGGATCAGGCAGTTGCCGAGGGCGACCGCGTTCGGGATCGACCAGTTCGGCACCATGTTGGGGAAGTTGAACGGCGTCACCGCCGCCACGACCCCCACGGGGAAGCGCTCGACGCGGCACTCGACGCCGCGGCTGACCTCCAGCACCTCGCCGGTCACGATCTGCGGCAGCGAGCACGCGAACTCGGTCAGCTCGGCCGACTTCAGCACCTCGGCCCGCGCCTCGCTGGCGATCTTGCCGTTCTCCTCGGTGACCAGCGCGGCCAGCTCGTCCAGGTGGCGCTCGAGCAGCGCCTTGTACCGGTAGAAGACCTGGACGCGGTCCTTGATGGGCGTCGCGGCCCAGGCGGGCGCGGCCTCGCGGGCGGAGCGCACGGCCGCGTCCACTTCGCGCGCGGAGGAGAGCGGAACGCGCGAGATGACCTCGCCGCTGCTGGGATCGTACACCGGGGCGACGGGGACGTCGGGGACGACGAAGGCGCCCCCGACGTAGTTCTGCACATCGGCGTATCTCATGCGCCAACATGGGAACGGGTACAGGGGGCCGCAAGAAGAGGCGGACGCGACCGCGCGGCGGGCTGCGGGCTGCGGATCCGCCTCCGTGCCCTCGGCGACCCCGATCACGCCGCTCGGGCACGAACTACTCGTGGGGACTACGGATGCTCCGGATCGAGCGGATGAGACGGATCGCTCCGCGTGGCGGCGACGCTCCGTGCACCGAGAGGAGCGATCCGCAGGATCCGTCTCATCCGGAGCATCCG
>CBHYLO010000580.1:0-3200 GCA_966128675.1 uncultured bacterium
CCAGCGGCGAGCAGTTCCTGCAGCTCGCGCGCGCGTCGCTCGGCGAGGCGCAGCTGCAGTCGGCGGAGGCGCTGCGCGAGCGCGAGCGCGCGGTGGACGCGCTCGTGGCGCCCATCCGCGACGCGCTGACGAAGGTCGACGGCACGCTGCAGCAGGTCGCGGTCGCGCGCGCGGACGCGGAGGCGGCGCTGCGCACGCAGCTGGGGCACATGCTGGACGGCCAGCGCGAGCTGAGCGGCCGCACGAAGGCGCTGGTGGACGCGCTGCGCACGCCGCACGGGCGCGGGCGCTGGGGCGAGATCCAGCTGCGCCGCGTGTGCGAGATGGCCGGCATGATCGAGCACTGCGACTTCGTCGAGCAGGCCAGCGTCGACGACGGCCGCCTGCGCCCGGACCTGCTCGTGCGGCTGCCGGGCGGGAAGCTCGTCGTGGTGGACGCGAAGGCGCCGCTCGACGCGTACCTGGCGGCGGCCGAGGCGCCCGACGACGCGACGCGCGAGCGCCGGCTGCGCGACCACGCGCGCCAGGTGCGCGACCACGTCGCGAAGCTCTCGGCGAAGGCGTACTGGGGGCAGTTCGCGGAGACGCCGGAGTTCGTGGTGATGTTCCTGCCGGGCGAGAGCGTGTTCGGCGCGGCGCTGCAGCACGATCCCGCGCTCATCGAGCACGGCGTGGAGCAGCGCGTGCTCGCGGCCAGCCCGACGACGCTGATCGCGCTGCTGCGCGCGGTGGCGTACGGGTGGCAGCAGGAGCGCGTGGCGCGCAACGCCGAGGCGATCAGCGCGCTGGGCCGCGAGCTGTACGAGCGCGTGCGCGTGTTCGCGGGCCACTTCGGCGACCTGCGCCGCGGGCTGGAGCGCGCGAACGACGCGTACAACGGCGCCGTCGGCTCGCTGGAGCGCATGGTGCTGCCGCAGGCGCGGCGCTTCCGCGACCTCGGCGCGACGTCGGCGGCCGAGCTGCCCGAACCGGCGCCGGTCGCGCGCGTGCTGCGCACGCTGTCGGCGGAGGACGTGCGCGACGCGGTCGAGCCTGCCGCGCGCATGCGAGCGCGCATGCGGACGAGCCCGGCGTGCTCGCGCGCGTGCTGCAGCCCGAGGACGTCGGCGCGGCGCGTCGATAGCGTCAGGGTCCGCGCGCGGCGTGACTCGCGTCACGTCGAATCGGGGCCCCGAGGCCTGCGACTTGCGCACCGCACCACGACCACGCCGTCGCTCGGCGTCGTCCGTTCGCCCGGAGTCGCGCGGTCTCCCCCAACGCTACGCGGCGATGGTCGAGCCCGGCCGGTGAGGAGCGGGGCGTGGTTCATCGGCTCGCGGCCGCATCCGACGGATCGGATCGCCCGGAGCCAGGGACATGCGTTGGGGAGGGAGCATGAAGGGCATCGGTAAGATCGCGCGCGCCGGCGCTGCACTGGCGGCTGCGGTCGCGTTCGCGGCACCGGCATCGGCCACGGCACAGAGCTCGATCCTGTGCAACAGCACGCTGGTCTGCGCGGGCGTGTCGTACAGCATCGTGGGCGGCGACCTCGTCGTCGACCTGCGCAACTTCGGGACGACGACGAACACGCAGTCGTTCATCTCGGGCTTCGGGTTCTACGGGCTGCCGATGGGCATCACCGCGGATCAGCTGCTGTCGGCGACCTACACGGGCGTGAATCCCGCGCAGAGCGTCGACCTGCTGTCGGCCGGGCTGGTGACGTTCGGCGCGCCGCAGGACCTGCAGCAGGGGGCCGGGACGCAGGCGCTGACCTTCGGCGTCGACTTCGGCAACAACGGGCTCGCGACCTGCGGCAACCAGCAGATCTCGAACGGCAACACGCGCTACGAGACCTGCGCCAACGAGTTCGCCCGGTTCACGTTCAACCTGACCGGCGCGCTCACCACGCAGCAGCTGGCCGATCTCGACTTCGCGTTCCGCACGCAGGGCATCGGTCCGAACGGCGACTCGGACAAGTGCTTCTCGACGGGTGACGCGAACTGCGTCGTCACGCCCAGCACGCCGGGCGGCGTGATCGGCGGCGGCGGCACGGGCTCGGTGGTGCCGGAGCCCTCGACGTACGCGCTCATGGCGACCGGCCTCGTGGGCCTCGTCGGGTTCGCCCGCCGTCGTCGCACGCAGGCCTGATCGCGCACGACCGCCGCGCCGTCCCAGCGGCGCTGGCGGCGGAAGCCCCCCGGACAGCCCATCGTCCGGGGGGCTTCTCGCGTCCGCCACCGACCCCGCGTCGGCCCGGGCGCCGGCCCGGGCGCCGGCCCGGGCAGCGACCGTCGGCCCCGGGCGTTAGAATGGGCTCGATGCTCGTAGTCCACCGCAGCGCCCGCCTCGAGCCGTTGGCCGACGTGCTGGCCGACGTCCTCCGCGCCCCGGTCGCGGACCCGCTGGCGCCCGAGTGGGTGGTGGTGGGCTCGCGCCCGCTGGAGCGCTGGCTCGCCGCGCGGCTGGCCGAGCGGCTGGGCGTCTGCGCGCACGTGCGCTTCCCGTCGCCGTCGACCGTCCTCGAGGAGGTGCTGGAGGCGACGCTGGGCGTCACCCGCGCCACGGTCCGCGGCTGGCGCGCCGAGCGGCTGACCTGGCGCCTGCTCGCGACGCTGCCGGCGCTGCTGGACGACCCGGCGCTCGCCGACGGGTTCGCCGACGTGCGGCGCTACCTGCACCGCGACGACGCGGCCGCCGACCCGCGCGTCATCGACGCGCGCGCGCTCGCCTTCGCGCGCCGGCTGGGCGAGTGCTTCCATCGCTACGCCAGCGCCGACCCCGCGCGCGTGCGCCGCTGGGACGCGGGCGCGGACGAGGGGTGGCAGTCCACGCTCTGGCGCGCCCTGCACGACGGCGACGCGCCCACGCGCCAGGCCACGCACCAGGCCGCGCTGCTCGCGGCGATGGAGGCGCGCCTGCTGGCGGGCGAGCGGCCCGCCGCGCCCGGCGTCCCGTCGCGCCTCGTCTGGGTCGCGCAGCCCGGCACGCCGATGCTGCACGTGCGCACGCTGGTCGCGCTCGCCGCCGCGGGGGTGGACGTGCACGCGCTGGTCGCGCTGCCGCCGCGCGCCTCCGCCCCCTCGGCGCTGCGCGCCTCGCTCGGCCGACTGGGCGACGATCTGGACGCGCTGCTGGAGCGCGCGTGCGCGGAGCTGGGCGTGGCGCCCACGCACGTCGCGCACGACGGGCCCGCGCCCGCGCCGCGCACCGCCCTCGACGTG
>CBHYLO010000581.1:0-3194 GCA_966128675.1 uncultured bacterium
GGCGCCGGGGGGGGGACCGGATGGGGGGGCCCCCCCGCTGCGTTCGGGGCGGGCGCGCCGCCGGCGCGCGGCCCTACTCCGGCGCGCGGAGGCGCGTGACCAGCGGCTGGTAGCCCAGCGCGCGCGCGTGCACGGCGTAGCGGTGCAGCTGGTCCTCGCTCTCCAGGCCCAGCGCGCGCAGCACGCTCGCGCACTCGGCGGCCAGCCAGACGGCGGCGTACTGGTCGTGCTCGTCCGCCCGCTGCAGCGCCCGCACGATGTCAGCGTGCACCGCGTCGCGCTCGCCGCGCAGACCGGCCAGCTTCAGCGTCAGCGCGTCGTACAGCTCGCGGCCCTGGAACCACCACTCCTCGCGGCCGCTCGCCAGGTGGCGCGCGTCGGCGAGCTGCTGCTCCGCGCTCTGTGCGAAGCCCAGCGCCAGCTCGGCGAGCCCCGCGCCCGCGAGCGCGCCGAGGTGCACGTCGCGCTGCCCCAGCGACGTCGCGAGCGCCACGGAGGCGCTGTAGAGCTCCAGCGCGCCAGCCGGGTTGTCCTCCTCGCGCGCGAGGTGCGCGAGGTTGTAGAGCGCGATCAGGCGGAACGGCTCGTTGCCGATCGACGCGAACAGCCGCAGCGCCTCCTCGAACCGCTCGCGCGCGGGCCCAAAGCGTCCCGACTTCATCTGCAGGACGCCGAGGTTCAGCGACGTCGCGCCCGCGAGGTCGGCCGCGTTGACCTCGCGCGCGATGTCGAGCGCGGTGGCGTACGAGACCTCGGCGGCGGGGTGGTTGCCCGCGCGGTCGCACGCGACGCCGACGTTGATGTGGCAGCGCAGCTGCCCGCGCCGGTCGTCGAGGCGCGTGAACAGGTCCAGCGCGCGCCGGTAGTGCGGCACCGCCTCGGCCGGGTTGGCGCCGAGCAGCGTGGAGCCGACGCGCATGATCGCGTCGGCCTGCAGCCGCAGGTCGTCGCCCTGCTGCGCCTCCGTGAGCGCCTGGCGGGCGACCTGCTCGGACGCCTCGACGTCGCCGAGCCGGCCGTAGGCCTGCGACACCATCGTCAGCAGCGCCACGACCTCGGAGCGGTCCTCGCGCGCGCGCGCCTCCTCCAGCAGCTCGAAGCAGGCCGCGAGCACGTCGTGCGCGGCCACGCCGCGCTGCAGCTTGAGGCGCTCCAGCATGCGGCGCGCGGCCGGCAGCACGCCCAGCGTCGCGGCGCCCGCCGAGTAGTTCGAGAGCACGAGCTGGCAGTGGCGCTCCGACTCGACGTAGCGGCCGGCCTGCTCGTGGAGCTGGGCCAGGCGCCACTCGACGTCCGCGTTCTCGCTCAGCGAGTCGGCGTGGCGGCGCGCCATCGCGAAGAAGTCGAGCGCCGTCTCGAACGCGTAGACGCCCGCGGCGTGGTTCGCCGCCTCCATCGCGCTGCGATACGCCTCGGCGGCAATCCCGGCGCGGTCGTAGTGGAGCGCGACCTCGCCCGAGGTGCCGGCCGCGCGCGCCTCGATCGCGCGTGCGACGCGCGCGTGCGCGCGCCGCAGCCGCAGCGGGTTGGCGGTGCGCAGCAGCACCTCGGCGAGCAGGCGGTGCGCGAAGGCGAGCGTCGACGACGCGCGGCCGGCGGTCGGCACGAGCACCGTGCCCGCGAGCGCCGCGTCGATCGCGTCCAGCACCGTCCCCTCGTCCTTCTCCGACGCCGCCAGCAGCGTCTCGGCGTCGAACTCGCGGCCGATGACCGCGGCGACCATGAGGACGTCGCGCGTCGCCGGCGTGAGGCGGTCGAGCCGGCGCGAGAGCAGGTCCTCGACCGCCGTGGGCACGGGGATGCCGCCGTCGGGCAGGTACTGCCACCGCCCGTCCGCCCAGCGCAGCCGCTCCTCGTCGTGGAGCGCGCGCACCGTCTGCACCGCGAAGAGCGGGTTGCCCTCGGTGTGCGTCACCAGGTGGTCGACCAGCGCCTCGTCCGGGGCCTGGCCGCCGAAGATCGTCTTCAGCCAGTGCGCCAGCTCGTCGCGCGTCAGCCGCGCGAGCGGCAGCTCGCTGAAGCGCTCGGCGCGCGTGAGGCGGCGGCGGCGCGCGACGCCGGTGTCGGTGAGGTCCTCGGTGCGGATGGTCAGGCACACGAGGACGCGCTGCCGCTCGAAGCGCTGCTGGAGGTACTCCAGCGCGTCCCACGTCGCGCCGTCGGCCCACTGCATGTCCTCCAGCACGACCACCAGCGGCCGCTCGGACGACGCGTGCGTCAGCAGCGTCTCGAGCTCCTGCAGCAGCGCGAAGCGCGTCCCGTCGTTGAGCGCGTCGGTGGGCGTCCCGAAGGCGCCGGGCAGGGTGGGGACGAGGCGGCGCAGCTGCGGCCACGCGGCGGGCGGCACGAGGCCCGCGGCCATCGCCGCGGTGATCACCTCGGTCCACGGGCCGTACGGCGGCTGCACGTCCGCCTCGATGCACCGGCCCGTGAGCAGCGCGCCCGCCCGCACCACGATGTCGGGCGCCAGCTGCCGCAGCAGCGTCGTCTTGCCGACGCCGGCCTCGCCCACCAGCGCGACCATCGCGGGCTGCTCGCGCGCCGCCTCGTCGAACAGGCGGCCGAGCCGCGCGCGCTCCTCGCCGCGCCCCACGAAGCAGTCGAGCAGCAGCCGCGCGTCGCGGCCGTCGCCGCCGGTCGACGCCGTGCCCACCGCGTTGCGGCCGCGCCGCTTGGCGTCGTAGAGCGCCGCGTCCGCCGAGGCGAAGAGGGTGTCGAGCTGGTCGCCGTGCATGGGCGCCGAGGCGGCGCCGATGGAGAGCGACACCTGGACGAACTGCCCCTCGGCGTCGCGGCGCGGGCACGCGAGGCCGGCGACGGCGACGCGGATGCGCTCCGCGACGATGACCGCGTCCTCCAGCCGCGTGCCGGGCAGCATGGCCACGAACTCGTCGCCGGCGTAGCGCGCGACGTAGTCGGTGGGGCGCGTGTTCACGCGCAGCTGGTCGGCCACCAGGCGCAGCACGTCGTCGCCCTGCAGGTGGCCGAACGTGTCGTTGACCAGCTTGAAGTGGTCGATGTCGATGACGAGCAGCGACACCGGACGCTCGGTCGTGCGGCGCGCGGCGAGCACCCGCTCGGCCGTCTCTCGGAACGCCCGGCGGAGCGGCATGCCGGTGAGGTCGTCGACCTCGGGCGTGTTCGGGGCGACGGGCGCGGCGGGGGCGGCGGCGGGCGCGGCCTCCGCGCGCGCG
>CBHYLO010000582.1:0-3194 GCA_966128675.1 uncultured bacterium
CGCCCCCCCCGCACGCGTAGGCCGCCGCCGCCCCCCCCAACCCCCGCGGCCCGGCGCCCCGGGCGGCCCGGCGCGCCTCGCGCGCTTCTGGACTGCGGACTGCTACCGGTCCTTCACCTTCGCCCAGGTGTCGCGCAGCGTCACCGTGCGGTTGAACACCGGCGCGCCCGGCTTCGAGTCCACCACGTCGCTCACGAAGTAGCCGGTGCGCTCGAACTGGTAGCGCGTCCCCGGCGGATCGTTCGCCACGCTCGGCTCCACCTTCGCGCCCTTCACGACGACCAGCGACTGCGGGTTCAGCGCGGCCGTGAAGTCCTGCCCCTCGGGCACGTCGTCCGGGTCGGGCTGCGAGAACAGCCGGTCGTACAGCCGCACCTCGGCGTCGAGCGCGCGGGCCGCCGACACCCAGTGGATCGTGCCCTGCACCTTGCGGCCGTCCGGCGCGTCGCCGCCGCGCGTCGCGGGGTCGTACGTGCAGCGCAGCTCGACGATCTTCCCGTCGGCGTCCTTCACGACCTCCTGGCACGTGATGAAGTACGCGTAGCGCAGGCGCACCTCGCGGCCCGGCGCGAGCCGGAAGAACTTCTTCGGCGGGTCCTCCATGAAGTCGTCGCGCTCGATCCACAGCTCGCGCGAGAAGGGCACCGGGCGCGAGCCCTCCAGCGGGACGTCGTGCGGATACGACGGCGCCTCCAGCTCCTCGACCTGCCCCTCGGGGTAGTTCGTGAGCACGACCTTGAGCGGATCGAGCACGCCCATCACGCGCGGCGCGCGCATGTTGAGGTCGCCGCGCACGTAGTGCTCGAACGTCGCCAGCTCGGTGCGCGCCGGCTTGCGCGCGACGCCGATCGCGTCGGCGAAGTTGCGCAGCGCCTCCGGCGTCACGCCGCGCCGGCGGATGCCCGCGATGGTCGGCATGCGCGGGTCGTCCCACCCCGACACGTGCCCCTCGTTCACGAGGCGCAGCAGCTTCCGCTTGCTGAGCACCGTGTAGTCCAGCTCCAGGCGCGCGAACTCGATCTGCGTCGGCGGGTTCTCCTCGAAGCCGACCTCGCGCACCAGCCAGTCGTAGATGTCGCGGCTGTCCTTGAACTCCAGCGTGCAGAGCGAGCGCGTGATCCCCTCGATCGCGTCCGACAGCCCGTGCGCGAAGTCGTAGAGCGGGTACAGGCACCACTCCGTCCCGCGCCGGTAGTGCTCCGCGTGGCGGATGCGCAGCAGCAGCGGATCGCGCATGATCATGTTCAGGTGCGCCATGTCGATCTTGGCGCGCAGCACGTGCGACCCGTCCGGGAACTCGCCCGCCTTCATGCGGCGCAGCAGGTCCAGGTTCTCCTCGACCGAGCGGGTGCGGAACGGGCTGTCGGTGCCCGGCGTCGTCACCGTGCCGCGCCCCTCGCGGATCTGCTCCTCGTTCTGCGAGTCGACGTACGCCTTCCCCTTCGTCACCAGCAGCTCGGCGAACTCGTACAGCCGCTCGAAGTAGTCGCTGGCGTACAGCTCCGCGTCCCACTCGAAGCCGAGCCAGCGCACGTCGGCCTTCATGGCCTCGACGTACTTCATGTCCTCGGTGAGCGGGTTGGTGTCGTCGAAGCGCAGGTGCACGCGCCCGCCGAACTCGCGCGCGAGCCCGAAGTTCAGGCAGATCGACTTGACGTGGCCGATGTGCGGGAAGCCGTTCGGCTCGGGCGGGAAGCGCGTCGTGACGGGGCGGCCGAAGCGGCCCGTCGCGACGTCCTCGGCGACCATCTCGCGGATGAAGTTCGAGCGGTGCGGAGCGTCGTGGGACACGAGAAGGCGTGCGGAAGAGAGGGAGGGCGGACGCTGCGCGTCAGCAGGCGGGCGCCACGGCCGTCGCGGCCATCGGCAGCGCGAGACGGCGCGGCGCCGCGTCGGGCACGACCACGCCCGTGAACGTCGAGCCCGTGGTGCCCGTGAGCTCCACGGTGCGGTAGTCGCCGATCGCGAGGCCGTCGGGCGGCAGCATCACGGTCTTGAAGTCGCGCGTGCGCGCCTGCAGCATCTCGCCGCGCCGCGCCGCCTTCTCCACCAGCACCTCGTGCCGCGTGCCGAGGAGGCGCAGGTTGCGCTCGCGCGCGCCGGCGCGGACGACCGCGATGAGCCGCTCCAGCCGCGCGCTCGCGACGCCGTCCGGCACGAACGTCGCCGGGTCCATGCGCGTGGCGGGCGTGCCGTCGCGCGGCGAGAACTTGAAGGTGTACGCGTCCTCGTAGCCCAGCTCCTGCACGAGCGACACGGTCTCCTCGAAGTCCTCGTCGGTCTCGCCCGGGAAGCCGACGATGATGTCGGTCGTCAGGTTGAGCGTCGGGATCGCGGCGCGCAGGCGCGCCACGCAGTCGCGGTAGCCCTCGCGCGTGTAGCGGCGCAGCATCCGCTTCAGCACGCGGTCGGACCCGCTCTGCATCGGCAGGTGGACGTGCTCGCACACCTGCGGCACCTCGGCCATCGCGGCGATCACCGCGTCCGAGAAGTCGTTCGGGTGCGGGCTCGTGAAGCGGATGCGACGGATGCCGTCGACCCTGCCGACGGCGCGCAGCAGCGCCGCGAAGTCGTGCGTGCCGTCGCTGTACGAGTTCACCGTCTGGCCGAGGAGCACGACCTCGCTCATGCCGTCGCGGACGACCTGCTCGACCTCGCGCACCACGTCGTCCAGCTGGCGGCTGCGCTCGGACCCGCGCGTGTACGGCACGATGCAGTACGTGCAGCGGTAGTCGCACCCGCGCTGCACCGGGATCCACGCCTTCACCTTGTCGAAGCGGCGGGGCGCGAAGTCCTCGTAGTGCTCCTCGAGGTCGAAGCTCGTGGCGGTGACGCGCTCGCCCTGCCGCGCGCCCTCCAGCAGCTGCGGCAGCGCGCGGTAGGCGTCCGGCCCGACGACGAGCGAGACGTGGCGCGCCTGCTCCAGCAGCGTGGGGCCGAGTCGCTGCGCCATGCAGCCCGCGACGCCCATGACGGTGCCCTTCTTCATGTGGCGCCGCAGCT
The DNA here is from genome assembly GCA_966128675.1 of uncultured bacterium. Taxonomy (GTDB): domain Bacteria; phylum Gemmatimonadota; class Gemmatimonadetes; order Gemmatimonadales; family Gemmatimonadaceae; genus Roseisolibacter. The sequence goes on from CBHYLO010000582.1 coordinate 3,004, forward strand.
CGCCCAGCCGGCCGATCACGCGCTGCTCCGCGTGGTCGCGGATCGCGCACGTGTTCACGAGGATGACGTCCGCGCCCTCGGGCCCGTCGACCGCCTCGTACCCATGCGCGGCCAGGCTGCCATACATGAGCTCCGAGTCGCTCACGTTCATCTGGCAGCCGTAGGTCTCGATGTAGACGGTCGGACGGGAC
>CBHYLO010000583.1:0-3192 GCA_966128675.1 uncultured bacterium
AGCGCGCGCGGCGTCGCCTCGGGCACCCACGCGTACACCTCGCTGCGGTTGCACGTCCCGAGGCCCAGCCGCTGCGGCAGCCCGGCACCGGCGCGCGCGCCGTACAGCGCGGCGAGGCGCTCCGCCGTCAGGTGGAAGCGCTCGGGCGTGGCGACGTCGGCGTGACGGTAGTCGACCGCGATCGAGATCAGCATGCCGGTGCGGTGGGGGCGGGCGGGCGGCGGGCGGGCGTCACGCGGACGCCAGCCCGCTGAGGTGCGCCCAGTTCTTGAGGAAGATCCGGACGTGGGACATGGGGTGGGCGCGCACCAGCTTCTTCCGCATGTAGCCGTCGAACGTCAGCCGCTGGACGTCGCGGTCCTCGCAGATCGCCACGAACCGCTCGCGCCGGTCGTCGTTGCGGTACCAGAACGCCTGCATGACGTTGAGCACGAGGAAGACCTGCCCGTGCTCCCACATGAAGCGGCGCCGCGCGGTGCGCAGCGCGCGCGCGCTGCCGGTGCGGATCGCCTGCTCCACCGCCTCCGCGGCGCGGCGCCCGCCGGTCATGGCGTAGAAGATGCCCTCGCCCGACGCCGGCGCGACGACGCCGGCCGCGTCGCCGGCCACCACGACGTCGCGCCCGTTGTCCCACCGCCGCAGCGGCGTGAGCGGGATCGGCGCGCCCTCGCGCTTCAGCGTGCGCACGTCGGCCAGCCCGGTGCGCCGCCGCAGCTCGGCGACCGCGCCGCGCATGTCGAAGCCCTTCTGGAACGTCCCCGTGCCGATGCTCGCGTGCGCGCCGTGCGGGAACACCCAGGCGTAGAAGTCGGGCGAGTAGGTGCCCTCGTAGTAGACGTCGCAGCGCGCGCGCCCGTACGCCGCCTGCACCGCCTGCGCGGGCGCCTCCACAATCTCGTGGTAGGCGAAGACGTGGCGCATGCGGTCGGCGCCGGGGATCTCCTGCCGCGCCACCGCCGACAGCGCGCCGTCGGCGCCGATCACGAACCGCGCGCCCGCGCGCACCTCCGCGCCCGACGGCGAGCCGCCCGCGCGGTACACGCCGACGGCCGCGCCGTCGGCCGCCCGCTCGATGGGGTCGAAGTAGGGGGTGCGGGGCCCGTCGCCGTACTCGGCGGCGCGCGCGCGCAGCCACTCGTCGAACGACGCGCGGTCCACCATCCCCACGAACCCGTCGCCCACCGGGATGTCGACGCTGCGCCCCTTCGGCGATACGACGCGCGCGCAGTCGATCTCGGCGACCAGCACGGAGCGCGGCACGTCGAAGTCCACCAGCAGCTGCGGCGGCACGGCGCCGCCGCACGGCTTCACGCGCCCGGCCTTGTCGAGCAGCAGCGTGCGCCGCCCGCGCTTCGCCAGCTCGTGCGCCGCCGTCGCTCCCGCCGGACCGCCGCCCACCACCACCACGTCGAACCGCTCCATGTCAGCGCTCCTCCCGGCTGGACGCCCGCTCGCCCGCCCGCGGCGTCAGTCCGTATGGCGCGGCGAGGTCCCACGCGAACTCCGGCACCATCGCGCGCAGCCGGCGGGGACGCTCCGCGCGCAGGTTCACGATCCCCTCCGCCACCTTCATCTCGACGCGCGCCCGCGCGAGCTCCAGCCCCTTGGGCCCGAAGCGCGTCTGCAGCCACGCGATCAGCGGGCGCGCCCAGCGCGGCGCGGGGCGCACCGGCAGCCCGCCCTTCTGCCGCTCCAGCAGCCGCGCGTACGTCCGCACGGGCCCGCGCCGATCGCCGCGCGCGCCGAGCGCGGACAGCCGCACCTCGCCGCCGAGCAGCGCCACCAGCTCGCGGCCGCGCGCGTTGCGCACGATCAGCCACTGGTCGCCCTCGGCCGCCATGTAGCCCACCGTGACGTCGGCCAGCGCGTTCGCGTAGTCGAAGCACGCGCGGCACGTCAGCGGGATGAAGTCCGGCGGCAGCTGCGCGATGGGCAGCTGGATGAACGGGATGCGGCGCGGCGGCGCGTCGGCGAAGCGCAGCTCGACGTGCAGGTCGGGCATGAACTCGAGGTACGTCACCGCCTCGGGACGGTCGGTCAGCTTCGCCAGGAAGTCGTGGAAGCGCGCCGTCGTCGTGTTGTCGCTGCACGGCGTGCCGATCACATACAGCCGCTCCAGGCCGAGCGACGCCTCCAGCGCGCGCAGCGCGTGCACCTGGCAGGCGACGCCCACCACCGCGAGCCGCCGGAAGCCGCGCGCCGCCGCCTCGTCGAGCAGCGCCAGCACCGGCGCGTATCCCATCTTCATCCCGCGGCAGCGCGCCATCCCCGCCGGCGCGGTGACCAGCACCGGCTGCGGCGCCCACCGGTCGCCGGGCGCGCTCGCGGTCGCGATCACCGCGTCCACCAGCCCGTCCTCCAGCAGCCGCTCGGCGAGGCGCGTGGTGAGCCCGGTCCACTGCGCGCCGGCGCGCGGCGTCGCCAGGCGCGCCCGCCACATCTCCAGGTACGGGCCGACGTACGACGCGTCGCCGCGGGCCGCGGCGCGCGCGCGCCCGTGGACGCGGCGCTCCCGCGCCGCGTGGCGCGGGTGGATGAACGGGCACGCCGCGCCGCAGCGCGACGCGTGCGTCGACCGCGACACGCCGCAGTCGGTGCACAGGTCGCGCGGCCGCGGCGCGCCGAGCGGCGGCGCGAGCACGCCGTCCGCATCGATCGCGTCGGCCGCGTCGAGGACCGGGAGCGCGAGCGTCGCCATCAGCGCAGCACCGCCACCAGCGCGTCGCCGCGCTCCGCCAGCCGCACCGCGCGCGGCGAGATCGCGGGCGTGCTCCGCGCCGCCAGCCACGCCGCGCCGGCGAACAGCACCGCCTCGGCCGCGAACACGATCGCGTAGCCCGCGGCGGGCGAGCCGAGCGCCCAGCGCGCGACGTCGCTCGCCGCGCCGCCCGCGAAGCCGCCCACGCCGTAGGCGACCGCCTGCGCGGCGCCGAAGATCCCGAGGCGCAGGCCGGCCTCGCCGCGCGCCGCCGACGCGGTGATGGCCATCATCGAGCCGACGCCGCCGACGGTGAACACGCCGTTCGCGACGCCGAGCACGACGACCGCCAGCTGCAGCGCCGCGACCGAGCCGAGCGCGCCGACCTGCGAGAGCGCCGCGAACGCGGCCGACGACGCGAGGCAGCCGCCGACCGCCCACGCGCGCAGCGACCCGAATCGCGTGCTCGCCCACGCCGCCGCGAGCATGCCGAG
>CBHYLO010000584.1:0-3172 GCA_966128675.1 uncultured bacterium
ATCCCTGGACGCGGGTGCGGCGATCACGAGCGCCGCGCCGCACGCCGCCATGAGCGCGCGCCCCGCGGCGCTCGCTACCATGAGGGCGCGCGTCGCGCGGACCGCACGGCCGTTCGTCATGGCGTGCCGTTCAGGCGACGGAAGTACTCGAGCACCAGCCGGCGCTCCTCGGCGCTCAGCGCGCGCAGCTCGTTCCACGTCGGCATCGGGAACTTGCTCGCCGCGCGGCCCGACGTCGCGCCGTCCACCGGCGCCACGCTCGCGACGCCCGCGCCGCTCTTCGCCTCGCGCTTGCCGGTGTCGTCGCGCTCGTCGCGCTCCAGCGTCTTGCCCGCCTCCAGCAGCCGGCGGTAGAGCGTCTGCTGGCGCTGCAGCGTGGACGGATCGGCGCCCGCGCGCTCGAGCGCGGCGGCGAGCTGGCGCGCCTCGCGCGCGAGCGCGTCGGCGCGTCCCGTGGCGTCGCCGTCGCCGATCTCCTCCAGCTTCTCGGCGACGTCTTTCTGCTGCCGCGAGAGCTGGCGCATCGCGTCGCGCTGCCCCTGCCCGCCCTGTCCGGGCATCGGCATCGGCATCGCGTTCGCCTGCGCGTTGATCTGGCCCTGCTGGCCGGCGAGCTGCTTCAGCTGCTCGACCATCTCTTCGAAGCCCGACGCGGACGCGGCGGCGTTCACGCGCTCGCGGTCGCGCACCAGCGCGGCCGCGGCGCGCTGCAGCGCCTCGCTCGCCTCCTTCATCGCGTCCGCGGCGGCGCCCTGCTGCCCCGAGCCGCCCTGCGAGCCGCCGGGCTGCTGCCCGCCCTTCTGCACCGCGCGCGTCGCCTCGCCGACCTGCTGCTTGGCCTCGGTCATCGCGCGCTGCGCGCGCTGCGACAGCAGCGACGAGCTCTTGCCCGCCTGGTCCAGGCGCTGCGCGGCCTGCTCGACGCCCTGCTGGATGGCGCTCTGCTGGCCCTGCATCCCGTTCGCGTCCTTCCCCGCGCGCGCCTCGCGCTCCAGCGCGTTCTGCTCGCGCGCCATCTGCATCGTCTCCTGGATGGCGCGGTCGAGCTGCTGGCTCAGCTCACCCTTCCAGGACTCGATCTGCCCCTGCCGCGCCGCCGCGAGCCGCTCGGCCGCCGCCTGCATCTCGTTCGCCGCCTCGCGCGCGGCGCCGGCCTGCTGCTGCGCGCTCTGCTGCTGGCCGCGCTCGCCCTGCTGGCCCTCGCCCTGGCGGCCGCCCTGCTGCTGGCCACCCTGCTGCGCGCCCTGCTGCTGGCCGCCCTGCTGCTGGCCGGCCTGCGGCGCGCCCTGTGGCGTGCCGCCCGCGCGCTGCTGCTCGCTGCCCTGCCGCTGCTCGCTCCCCTGCCGCTGCTCGCCGCCCTGCTTCTCGCCCTGCTGCCCGCCCTGCTGGGACTCCTGCGGCTGCGCGCGCGAGCCGTCGCGGCGCTCGGGGTCCTGGCGGCGCCCCTCCTGCGGATCGGCGCCGCGCTGCGCGGCCTGCGCGGCGCGCTGCATCGCCTCCGCGGACTTGTCCGCGTGCTGCTCCGCCTGCGCCACGCGCTCGGCGCCCACGTTCGCCTTCTCGCGCGACAGCCGGTCGCCCAGCTGGTCGATGTCCTTGCCCAGGTCGCGCGAGCGGTCCGCCAGCTCGCGCGCCTTCGCCGCGTCGCCGGCCTGCTGCGCGCCGCGCTCCATGCGGTCGGCCTGCTTCTGCTGCTCGCCGGCCAGCTCCTTCGCCTCGTCCTTCAGCGTCTGCATCGCGCCTTCCAGCGCGGCGCGCTTCAGCATCTCGGCGCTCTTCTCCAGCTGCTCGCGCAGCGCGCGCTGCTGCTGCGACAGCTGCTCCAGCGACTGCCGCGCGTCGCTCGGCGACAGCGAGCCGGCGCTCTTCTCCAGCTGCTGCAGCTGCTTCTGCATCTCGGGCGTGAGCGCGTCGCGCAGCAGGTTCTGCACGTCGCGCATCTGCCGCGACAGCGAGGTGTCGAGCGCGCCCGCCTGCGCCAGCTGCCGCTCCAGCTGCTTCGCCGCCTCCTGCAGCTGCTGCGTGCGGTCCTGCAGCTGCCGCTGCTCCTGCGCGAGGCCCTTCGCGCGCTCCGCCTGCTGGTAGCCCATCTGCGGCTGGCGGTCGCCCTGGTTCCCCTCGGCGCGGCCGGCCGTCTGGCTGGTGCGCGAGCGCGCCGCCTCGCCCGTGCGGCGCTGCAGCTCGCGCTGCGCGGCGGCGAGCGCGTTGGCGCCGGCGACCGCGGAGTCGGCGGACGCGCGCGCCAGCGCGCGCAGCTCGCTCGCCGAGGGGACCTTCAGGATCACCTCGCGGCTCGTGCCCACCTGCCGCCACGGCGACGCGTCGGTCGCCAGGGCCTGCACGTGCAGCTTGTCGCCGGGCTTCAGCGCCATCGCCGCGGGCTGGATGCCCGCCTCGCCCGCCCACGCGGGCGTCGCGCCCGCGAGCGGCGTGGTCACCGGCGCCTGGCGCGTGCCGTCCGCGCGCTCCACCCACGTGCGCAGCGCGACGGAGGTCAGCCCGTGGTCGTCGCTGGCCAGGATGCGCGCGCGCAGCGCGGCCAGCCCGTCGATCAGCGTGTCCTGCGCGGGCGACGCGAGCACCACCGCGGGCGCCGAGTCGGCGAGCAGCTGCACGTCGAGCGCGGCCGGCAGCTCCGTGACGGGGCCGGCGGAGCCGACGGCGGACCACGCGAGGCGGCCCGACGTGGTGGGCACGAACCGTCCGTCGAAGACGTGGCCGCGCGCCGCGAGCGCGACGAACTCCGCGCCGCTCAGCGCGACGCTCTGCAGCGCCACCGAGGCGCGCCCACGGATCGTGAGCGCGGTGCCGCGCGGCACGCGCAGCGGCTCGCCCGGCGACAGCGTCTCGGCCGCGCGCGCGAGGTACGCCGGATACTCGGCGCGCACCGTCACGTCGCCCAGATACGCGCGGTCGGTCACGCGCACGTGCAGCGTGTCGGAGTGCGCGCGTCCGTCAGTCGCGACCAGCGCGACGTCCGCGTCCGTCGGGCCGAGCGCCAGCGGCGCGGCACCCGCCGCGTCCAGCGGCAGCGTCAGCTCGCGCCACGGACGGCCCGTCTCGCGGAGCGCGACGCGCAGCGCGCGGCGGCCCGGCGCGACCACGCGCAGCGCCAGCGGCTCGCCGCGCACGAGCGCCGACGGCGCGTCGGCGAAGCGGATCGCGGGGAGCA
>CBHYLO010000585.1:0-3158 GCA_966128675.1 uncultured bacterium
CTTCCACGGCCGCGTTGAGCGCCAGCAGGTTCGTCTGGAACGCGATCTCGTCGATCGTCTTCACGATCTTCGCCGTCTGCGTGGACGACTGCTCGATGGCGCCGAGCGCCTCGGCCAGCTCGCGCATGCGGGCGGCGCCGTGGCCGGCGCCTTCGCGCGTCTCGCGGGCGAGCGTGTCGGCTTCCTGCGCGTTGCCCGCGGTGCGCTCGGCCATCGCGGCCAGCTCGGTGACGCTGGCGGCGACCTCCTCGAGGCTCGCGGCCTGCTCGCTCGCGCCCTCGGCGAGCAGCTGGCTGCCGCCGGCGATCTGCCCGCTGGCGGACGCCACCTGCTCGCTCGCCACGCGCACCTCGGCCAGCGCCTCCGTGAGCGCGTCGAGCGCCGCGTTGAGCGCGCCCTTCACGCGGGCGTGGTCGCCGACGTAGTCGCCCGCGACGCGCGCCGAGAGGTCGCGCGCGGCGACGCGCTCCAGGACCGCGGTGGACTCGCGCATCGGCGCCACCACCGCCTCGAGCGTCGCGTTCAGGCCGCCCGCGAGCTCCGCGTAGGCGCCCCGCATCCCCTCCGTCGCGGCGCGCGCGGAGAGGTCGCCCGCGCGCGCGGCCGCGACGACCGCGTTCGTCTGCGCGATGGTCGCGTTGAGCGCCTCGCGCGCCGTGCCGTAGGCCGCCACCGCGCCCTGCGTGCGGGTGACCAGCGCGTTCACCGTGGTCGCCAGCTGCCCGAGCTCGTCGCGCGAGGTGACGGGCATGGTCGTGGTGGTGGGGACCACCTCGACGCCCGTGTCGCCGCCGGCGATCGCCTCCAGCGCGCGGTGCAGCGCGGCGACGCAGTTGTCGCTGAGGCGGGTCGCGCGGTCGGCGACGGCGTGGACCGCGCGCGTCAGGCGCGCGGCGGTCGCCCAGCCGATGACCAGCGCCAGCGCCAGCGCGAACGCGGCGATGATCGCGATGAGGCGCTCCGTGCGCGCGGCGAGCGCCTCGTTGCCGCGCGCGGTCGCCTCGGCCTGCGCCACCTTCATCGCCGTCATGCCGACGATGGCCGCCTCGATCCGCTTCTGGGCCGCGGATGCGTCGCCGCGCAGGAGCGCGATGGCCGCGGAGTCCTGCTGGGCGACGCCGAGCGCCACCAGGCTGTCGCGGATGGGCGCGAAGGCCGCGTAGTCGGCCCTCAGCACCGCGAAGCGCGCGCGCATGGAGTCCGTGATGATCCGCGCCTCGTAGCGCGTCATCAGCGAGTCCATCTCGGCCGCGATCTGGCCGATGCGCTGCTGGTCGTGCGCCGCGTCCTCGGCCGACGTGGCGAGGATGACGTCGCGCATGTTCACGCGCGTGCGCTGCACCGCCGTCGCCATCGCGCCGAGGTCGCCGATGGGCACGGTCATGTTGGCGTAGAGCGTCCGGTCGGCCGCCGCGAGGCGGCGCGCGCTCGTGACGCCGAGCGCGCCGACGCCCGCGCCGAAGAGGGCGATGAGGGCGAAGGCGGAGACCAGCTTCGCCCGGATGGGCAGGTCGTCGAACCACTGCATGGAGGAACCTCGGAGACTGCGCGTCGAGGTGGGTGCCGCACGGGGCGCGGCGGGCCGGCGCGGGAGGGAGGCGCCGGACTGGAGGGGGACGGGGCCCTTGCGCGTGCGCGGTGCCCACACCTCCAGTATCGTCGTACCGGAGTGCGGCTTCACCGCGACACCGCACCTTGACGAAGATGTCATGAGTCGGCGCTCACGGCGGGCGTGGCGCGCACGGACCTGCGACGCGGGGCCGGCGAGCATCGCGCTCGCCGGCCCCGCGTCGGTCGTTCCGGGCGTCGTGCCCTGCGCGATCCGCGTCAGGCGACGGCGCGCTTCCCCTCCGCCCACTCGGGCGTGGCCTCGCCGCTCTGCGCCAGCGCGACGATGTCGGTGACGTCGAGGATGAGCCCCACGCGGCCGTCGCCGAGGATCGCGCCGCCGGCGATGCCGCCGACCGCACCGATGCCCTCGCCGAGCGACTTCGCGACCACCTGCTGCTGCGAGAGCAGCTCGTCGACCAGCAGCGCGCTGCGGCGCTGGCGCCCGTCGCCGACGATCATGAGCAGCGCCTGCGTCGGATCCTCCACCGCGCCCGGGACGCGGAAGAGGCGGTGCAGCCGGACGACCGGCATCACCTCGCCGCGCAGCGTCACGACCTCGCCGCGGCCGGCGACCGTCTGGAGCATGCCGCGCTCGGGGCGGAAGCTCATGTGGATGTTCGTCGTCGGCACGATGTAGCGCTCCGTGCCCACGCGCACCAGCATGCCGTCGGTGACCGCGAGCGTCAGCGGGAGGCGCACGTAGAACGTCGTGCCCTGCCCCGGCTCCGAGACGATCTCGATGCGGCCGCGCACGCTCTCGATGTTGCGCTTCACGACGTCCATGCCGACGCCGCGGCCCGAGACGTCGGTCACCTGGTCGGCGGTCGAGAAGCCCGGCGCGAAGATGAGCTGGAACACCTCGCCGTCGGTCATGCCGCGGTCGCTGTCGATGAGCCCCTTCTCGACCGCCTTGCGGACGATCTTCTCGCGATTGAGCCCGCGGCCGTCGTCCTTCAGCTCCACGATCACGCTGCCGCCCGCCTGGTAGGCGGAGAGCTTGACGTGGCCGGTGCGCGCCTTGCCCGCGCGCAGGCGGTCCTCGGGCGTCTCGACGCCGTGGTCGAGCGCGTTGCGCACCATGTGCACGAGCGGGTCGCCGATGACGTCGACCATGTTGCGATCGACCTCGGTGTCCTCGCCCTCGGTCGCGAACTCGACGTCCTTGCCGAGCTTCGCGGCCACGTCGCGCACGAGGCGCGTGAGCTTCTGGAAGGTCGCCTTGAGCGGGACCATGCGCATCGACATGCTCAGGTCCTGCAGCTCGCGCACGATCTTGCCGGCGTGCGTGATCTTCTTGGTCAGCTCGTGGTGCGTGCCGGCGGCGGCGGCGAGCGTCTGGTCGCCGGCGATCATCGACTGCGCGATCACCAGCTCGCCCACCATGTCGATCAGGCGGTCGAGGCGGTCGGTGCGCACGCGCAGGAACTGGTCGGCCTCGCTGCCGCCCGCGCGGCGGTCGCCCTGCCGGCGATCGCCCTGCCGACGGTCGCCCTGGCGGCGCTCGCCCGCGGCCGCGGGCGCGCCCGTCGCCTGGGCCGCGAGCGCCG
>CBHYLO010000586.1:0-3120 GCA_966128675.1 uncultured bacterium
CGGGGGGGGGGGGGGGGGGGGGGGCGGGGACCCGCGGGCGGTTTTGACGTAACTATGCGGGGGCGCGGGGGCGCGCCGTTTCGCGCGCGCCCCGGACCCTCCTCTTCTTCGTGTCATCGCCGGCCACGCGGTTTGCGAAGCAGGTCCCTCGCTGCGCTCGGGACGACTACTGAAGCGCGCGTTCGACGGCGGCCTGCGCGCTCGCTGACGCCCTGCTGGCGCGCTCCACGAGCGCGCGTGCTTCCGTCGCGAGCGGCTCGCCGTCCGTGCGGTCCTCGAGCGCGACGACGTTGACGCGCACGTTGTAGGCGGCGCCACGGCAGGCCGCGTCCGCCAGCATCGCGGCGACGCCCGCGTCGGTGACGGCGTTGCTGTTGCCGCGCTCCGCGACCGCGGCGGCCAGCTCCGCGACGTCGGCGGCGGCGCGCGCGGTCGCGAGCGGCACCTCGGCGGCGCCGAGCAGCGCGGCGTGGATCGCGCCGGCGCGCGCCTCCGCGGCCTCGGCGGGCTCCTTGGGCAGCTTGTAGGCGGCGCTCACCTGCTCGTAGGCGTGCGCGTCGCGCGCGACGAGCGCCGCGAGGCGGTTGCCCAGGTCCGCCGCGCGCAGCGCGGCCTCGCGCATCTCGGCGTCGACGGCGGCGTACTTCTTCTTGCCGACCGTCAGGCCGGCCACCATCTGCGCCAGCGCGGCGCCGAGCGCGCCGGCGTGCGCGGCGACGCTGCCGCCGCCAGGCGTGGGCGATGCGGACGCGACGTCGGCGACGAAGCCGGAGAGCGACGCGCCGCCCTGCACGGCGTCGCGCACCTGCTGCTCGAGCAGCATCGACGGGCCGAAGCCGCGCAGCTGCACGTGCCGCGCGCCGGCCTCCATGAGCGCGCGCTCCGGGACGAGGCCCACCAGCTCGCTCCACGTGGGCGTGACGCCGTGCGCCGCGGCCTCGGTGCGCACGGCCTCGTAGGCGCGGTGCAGCGGCGTCTTCTCGGTGTCGACGAGGTTCATCGACACCTGCGCCTGCCCGTCGACCTCGAGGCCGAGCGCCTTGACGTAGCGCAGGCCGCCCGACGAGCCGCGCACCGCCTTCGCGACCTCCTTGGCGACGGGGACGTTGGACGCGGGGCCGAGGTAGACGTTGTACGCGACCAGGAACGGCCGCGCGCCGATGACGGTCGCGCCGGCGCTCTCGTGGATCGCGTCGGGGCCGAAGTCGGGGACGCGGCTCGGGTTCGTGCCGAGCTCCGTGCGCAGCCCCTCGAACTCGCCGCGGCGGATGTCCGCGAGGTTCTCGCGGTCGGGGCGCGTCGCGGCCCGCTCGTACAGGTAGACGGGGATCTGCAGCTCGCGGCCGACGCGCTCGCCGAGCGTGCGCGCGAGGGCGATGCAGTCCTCCATCGTGCTGCCCCACGCGCCGAGCGGCACGAACGGGCAGACGTCGGTGGCGCCGATGCGCGGATGCTCGCCGCGATGCTCGCGCAGGTCGATGCGGCGCGCCGCCTCGGCGATGCCCGCGAACGCGGCGTCCACGGCCTGCGCGACGGGCGCCACGAACGTCACGACCGTCCGGTTGTGTGACGGGTCGGACGAGACGTCGAGGATGGTGACGCCCTCGACGTGCGCGATCGCGTCACGGATGGCGGCGATGACGTCGGGGCGGCGGCCCTCGCTGAAGTTCGGGACGCATTCGACCAGCTTCATCGAACCTTGGGGCGAAAGTGGAGGACCGAGTCGATCACACCGGACGCTGCGGGCTGCGGACTGCGGGTCCTGAGAATCCGCAGCCCGCAGCCCGCCGCGTCCGGTGCGGCAGGATCAGGAATTCCGACGCACCACATCGAGGAGCCATGCGTGCATTGGCGGGCTTCCAACGAGCAGCGACGTGTGGTCGACGCGCGCGGCGTCGCCGGCGAGGTCGGTCGTCACGCCGCCGGCCTCGCGCACGATCAGCAGGCCCGCGGCGATGTCCCAGGGCGCGAGCGCGTGCTCCCAGAAGGCGTCGAAGCGGCCGCACGCCACGTCGCACAGGTCGAGCGCGGCGGCGCCGGCGCGGCGGATGCCGGCGGTGCGCGCGGTCACCACGGCGAACTGCCGCTGGTAGCTGTCCAGGTGCGCGAGGTGCTTGAACGGGAAGCCGGTGCCGACCAGCGCGCGCGCGGGATCGACCGTCGTGGAGACATGGATGGGCGCGTCCACGCCGCGCGCATCGCGGCGCCACGCGCCCCCGCCGGCGGCGGCGTGGAAGGTCTCGCCCGTCGCCGCGTTGCGCACGACGCCCGCGACCAGCGCCCCGCCGTGGAGCGCGCCGATGGAGACGGCGTACCACGGAAAGCCGTGCAGGAAGTTCGTCGTGCCGTCGAGCGGGTCGACGACGAAGGCGAGCCCCTCGCCGAGGCCCTGCGACGGATCGTACGTCTCCTCGCCGAGGAAGACCGCGTCCGGGAAGGCGGCGAGCAGCACGTCGCGGACGATCGCCTCGGCCCCGCGATCGACGTCGCTGACGAAGTCGGCCGGGCCCTTGTGCTCCCAGGTCAGCGCGCCGAGCTGCGCGGCGTGGGTGGCGATGAAGCCGGCGGCGCGGGCCGCGGCGTCGTGCATGGCCGCGAGCAGGGCGCCGTCCGGCGGCACGCGGGCGTCGCCTTGCTGTGCTCCGGAGCCGTCTCTAGGTTGGGCGAATGGCACGGATCTTCAGTGGTATCCAGCCGTCGGGTGAGCTGCACATCGGGAACTACCTGGGCGCAGTGAAGAACTGGGTCCAGCTCCAGGACCAGCATCCCGACGCGATCTTCTGCATCGTCGACTACCACGCGCTGACGGGGAACTACGACCCGGCGGCGCTGCGGCAGCGCACGCGCGAGATGGCGGTGTCGCTGCTCGCCGCGGGGATCGATCCCGCGAAGGCGACGCTCTACGCCCAGAGCACGGTGCCGCAACATACCGAGCTGGCGTGGATCTTCAACACGATCACGCCGCTGGGGGAGCTGGAGCGCCAGACGCAGTACAAGGACAAGGCGTCGCGGCAGGAGAGCGTGGTCGTGGGCCTCCTGACGTACCCGGTGCTGCAGGCCGCGGACATCCTGCTCTACCGCGCCGACACGGTGCCGGTGGGCGAGGACCAGGTGCAGCAC
>CBHYLO010000587.1:0-3116 GCA_966128675.1 uncultured bacterium
CGCGCCGACGGCGTACCTCGCGGACGTGCGCCGCGCGCTGTGGGGCGCGGTGCCGTCGGTCGCCGCGCCGGACGCCAACCGCCGCGCGCTGCAGCGCGTGCACGTCGAGCGGCTCGGCGTCCTCGTCGCGCCGCCCGCCCCGCCGGCGGGTGGTGCGGGCTTCGGCGGCGGTGGGCCGGGCGGCCCGGGGCAGCAGCTCCCCGCGCTGCTCGCGCCGCCGGCGGTGCCGCGCACGGACCTGCCCGCGCTCGCCCGCGGCGAGCTGCGCACGCTCCGCGACACCGCGCGCCGCTCGGCCGCACTGTCGGCGGGGATGGCGCGCGCGCACTGGCAGGACATGGCCGACCGCATCGACGCGATCCTCGATCCGCCGCGCGGACGGTGACCGCGCGGGCGCGCACCTGAACGGCAACGGCAGACGGGACGACACGATGACGAGGAGGCTCCGCGTGGCGCGCCGCTCCGAGCGCCGGTGCGGAGCCTCCTCGTCATCCCGTCATCCCGTCATCCCGTCTCACGTCGTTCGGGATCGCGTGCGCCGGACCCCTCTTGCCGGTGGGCGGGATACGGATGCTCCCGGATCTGAGCGGATGCTCCGGATCGTCCCGCGTGGCGGCGACGCTCCGTGCGCTCCGGGGAGCGATCCGAATGATCCGCTCCATCCGGAGCATCCGTAACCTTCCCAAGCGGCGAACGGTCCCGGCGCGCTGCGCCCCCGACGACGTGAGTGTTGCCGGCTGACGGTCCCAGAGGGAGATTGCCGCGCCGCCGTACCAGGATGGCGGCACGCCTCACCTCCGACCGCGACTCCGTGGCCCTCCCGACCTCCGCACATCCGCGCCGCGCCCGACGCGCCGGCGCCGCCGCCCTGCTGCTCTGGACCGCGGCCTGCGGCGAGGGCACCGCGCCCACCGCGCCCACCGCGCGCCAGCCCGGCGACGCGCGCTTCGACCTCACGGTCGGCGCGTCGGCGTCCGACGTCACGCTGATGGTGCGCACGCCGACGGCCGCGCCGGGGGAGCGCGGCGGCACCAGCCTGCAGCTCGACGCGACGCTGAAGACGAAGTCCGGCCGCACGCTGCCCGCGCCGGCCGAGGCGCAGACGGTCGTCTGGACGTCGCTCGATCCGGCGGTCGTCACCGTCGACGCGACGGGGCGGCTCACCGCGCAGGGCGTCGGCGCGGCCGCCGTCGTCGTCGCGCACCGCGAGGGGCTGTGGAGCGACACCGTGCAGGTGGGCGTGGTGCCCGTGCCGGTGCGGTCGGTGGTGGTGAGCGGCGCCGACGTGATCGCGGTCGACGACAGCACGACCTTCACGGCCGCCGCGCTCGACTCGGCCGGCGCGCCGCTGCTCGGCCGCGCGGTCACGTGGAGCGCCACGCCGGCGACCGTCGCGGAGGCGACGACGACGGCGGGCGAGTTCGTCGCGCTGGCCGTCGGCAACGCGATGATCGACGCCGCCGTCGATGGGGTGCACGGCTACAAGGGGCTCGGCGTCGTGCCACAGCCGGTGGTGACGGTGACGGTGGTGCCGGCGACGGTCAGCCTGCCGCAGTTCCGCCGCGCGCCCGTCGCCGCCGTCGCGAAGGACAAGCGCGGCAAGGTGCTCGCGGGGCGCCCGATCGCCTGGAGCTCGTCGGCGCCGGCGATCGCCGCGGTGCTGGCGAGCGGCGACAGCGTCGTGGCCCGCGACGTCGGCGCGGCCACGCTGACGGCGACGTCCGAGGGGGTGAGCGGCACCGCGGCGGTCACCGTGTCCCACCCGGTGGAGGCGCGCGCGCTCTGGGTCACGCGCTTCGAGTACACCACGGCGTCGGCCGTCGACTTCGCGAAGATCGCGACGATCATGGCGAAGGCCGCGAGCGCGAACTTCAACGTCGTCTACTTCCAGGCGCGCACGTCGGGCGACGCGCTCTACTTCTCCGACCTCGAGCCCTGCTCGCCCCGCATGTGCGGCAGCCTCGGTGGCACGCGCCCGGCGCAGGACCCGCTCGCGGTGGCACTGAGCGAGGCGGCGAAGCACGGTCTCCAGGTGCACGCGTGGCTGAACGCGTACACCGGCTTCATCTCGGGCAGCGCCGCGGCGTGCAGCCAGTTCATCAACAGCACGCCGGCGAACTGGCTCAAGGCCAACCCGCAGTGGAGCGTGAGCACCAAGAGCTTCGCGACGGGCGCCATCACGCGGCAGGTGGACAACTGCATGACCACGAGCGAGTACATGTGGGTGTCGCCGGGCGTCCCCGAGGTGCGGGCGCAGCTCGCGCGCGTCGCGGCGGACATCGCCACCCGTTACGGCCCGCTCGGGCTGAAGGGGATCCACCTCGACCGCATCCGCTATCCGTCCAACCAGGTGTCGTACGATCCCGCGACCCAGGAGGCGTTCCGCACGGCGACGGGCGCGTTGCCGACGTCGAACGCGCAGGCGACCTGGCTCAACTTCCGCCGCGGCCTCGTGAACCAGGGCGTGCGCGACGTCTACGACGCGGTGCGCGCCGTGAACCCGTCGCTCGTGCTCTCGGCCGCCGTCTTCCCGGGCTATCAGCCGCGTGCGGGCTGGTCGGCGCAGTGGAGCTACACGGAGCTGTTCCAGGACCCGCAGGCGTGGGCGCAGGGCGGCTACCTCGACGTCGAGGTGCCGATGAACTATCCGGCCTCGGCGACGTCTGCGTCGTGGACGGTGAAGGCCTACTGCAGCAACACCGACTGGACGTGCGTGATGGACGACCACATCCAGCGCATCGAGCGGCAGTCGGGCCGGCAGGTGTACGTCGGCGTCGGCGCCATCAAGGGCTGGGTCGAGATGAAGGCGCAGATCGACCTCGCGCACGACCGCGCGATCTCCGGCATGTCGGTCTACAGCTTCAGCCAGGTGGACGCGATCCCGAACGGCTGGGCGCAGCTGGCCGCGGGGCCGTTCAAGCACAAGGCGACGATCCCGGCGATGTCGTGGAAGTGAGGACGGCGCGACGGACTGCGGATCCTGAAGCGTGCGGCGTGCGGCGTCACTGGCTCCGTACCCTCGGCGTGTGACGTCGCCCCCAACGGGCACGAACTACTCGGGGGCTACGGATGCTCCGGATGGAGCGGATGAGACGGATCGCTCCGAGTGGCGGCGA
>CBHYLO010000588.1:0-3096 GCA_966128675.1 uncultured bacterium
GCCCGCGCCGCGCGACACCGCGCGCGTCGCGGTCGACACGGCGCGCCGCGACACGCCGCCCGCCGCTCCGGCGCGCGACACGACGGCCCGCGCGGACTCGGCCCGGCGGGCCGACAGCGTCCGCACCGACAGCGCGCGCGCGGACAGCGTCGCCGGACGCCCGCGCCGCGCGGCGGTCGATCCGTCGTCGCGCTGCGGCGAGGTCACGTTCAACGAGCCGCAGGTCTATCCGACGTCGCGCCTGCAGCGCCTCAGCGACGGCCAGGGGAAGTACATCACCTTCTTCGGCGGCGGCGTGTTCGCGCGCTGCGTCGCGGTGGGGAGCACGCTGCGCGCCGACAGCGCCGAGTCGTACGAGAGCCTCGGCCAGATCATCCTGGTTGGCAACGTGGTGTACGACGAGCCGCGCCGCGCGCGACTTACCTCGATGCGCCTCACGTACTACACGAACGAGGAGCGCCTCCTCGCCGAGGGCAACGTCGTGATGACGATGCCGAGCGGCACGACGATGATGGGGCCGAGCGTGGAGTACCTGCGCGCGGTGACGCGCGTGCGGCCCGCGTCCAGGCTCACCGCCATCGGACGGCCGACGCTGCAGGTCGTCGGCGGCGCGGCGCGCGGCACCGCCGCGGCAAAGGCGCCCGACACGTCGGTCACGACGATCGTCGCGAACACGATCGTCAACGAGGCCGACAGCGTCGTCTACGCGAGCGGCCAGGTGCAGATCGAGCGCACCGACGTGCTCTCGAACTCCGACTCCGCGACGTTCGACCAGGGGACGGAGGTCGCGCGCCTGCTGCGCAACGCGACGATCCGCGGGAAGCGCGACCGGCCGTTCACGCTGTCCGGCGCGCGCATCGACCTGTACGCGCGCGAGAAGCAGCTGACGCGCGTCGTCTCGCGCGACTCGGCGCGCATCGTCAGCGAGGACATCAACCTCCGCTCGGACACCGTCGACCTGCGGCTGACCGACGGGCAGCTGGAGCGCGCCTTCGCCTGGGGCCCGTCGCGCGCGATCGCGACGTCACCCGACCGCGACGTGACCGCCGACTCCATCGCGGCCGTGCTGCCGGGCCAGCGGGTGCGCGAGCTCTGGGCGGTGCGCCGCGCCGTCGCGAGCTCGATCCCGGACACCGCGAAGCTGGTCTCGAAGGAGCGCGACCTCCTGCGCGGCGATACGATCCACGCGCAGTTCGACACGCTCGCGGCGGCGCGCGACACGACCAAGACGCCGCCGGTGCGCCGCATCCGCGCGGCGGGCAACGCGAGCTCGCTCTACCAGGTCGCGTCGAGCAAGGGGCGCACGGCGCCCCCCGCCATCAACTACGTGCGCGGCCGCACGATCACGGTCGACTTCGACAGCGGCCAGGTCGAGACGGTCACCGTGACCGACTCGGCCGCCGGCGCGTACTTCGAGCCCGTGGACAGCACGCGCGACTCGACGCGCGTGGACTCGATCGCGGTGCCGACCATCGTGCCCGCGCGTCCCGGCGCCCCGCTCCCGGGCCGGCCGGCGCCCGGCAGCCCCGCCCCCGGCAGTCCCGCGACGCCGACGCCGGCGACGCCCACCCGTCCGGCCGGCACGCCGCCGCCCACGGCCACGCCGTTCCGCCACGAACCGCTGGAGCCCTCCGTTGACCGCCGCTGACTCGTCGCCGACGCCCCGGCCGGACTTGCACGCGCTTCCCCCCGCGGTGCACACCGCGGTCGAGCAGGTGAGCGACGACCGCTCCACGGCGTTCGCCGTGCACGCCGCGCTCGCCGCCGCGGACGAGCGCGGGGAGGTCACGCTCGACGACCTCGCCCTCCGCTACCGCGACGACTACCTCGCCGCGCTCCGGCACGACGGCGCGACCGATGCCGAGCGGGAGGCGGGGCGCCTGAGCCTCGACGAGGTGCGGCAGCACCTGATCGCGTCGGTGCTCCCGCGGCTGGCCGGGCACGGGATCCTGTCGCTGGTCCCGGCCGACGCGCCGCCGACGCACGTCCGGCTCGCGCCCGAGTTCTGGGAGCAGGCGGCGCCCATCCGCGAGCACGCCGCCGCGCACTTCCGCCAGACCGGTGAGCACCATGTGGTGCGCGCGCCGGCGGCCTCGGCGCCCCGCGCCGTCCCGCACGGGAGCAAGCTTTCGGCGGACGGGCTGGTGAAGATCTACCGCAGCCGCCGGGTCGTGAACGACGTGGCCCTGCACTTGCAACAGGGAGAGATCGTCGGACTGCTGGGCCCGAATGGCGCGGGGAAGACGACGACGTTCTACATGATCGTCGGCCTCATCGCGCCCAACGCCGGCCGCATCCGACTCGACGGTGCCGACATCACCGACATGCCCATGTACCGCCGCGCGCGACTGGGCATCGGGTACCTCTCGCAGGAACCGTCGATCTTCCGCAAGCTCTCCGTCGAGGACAACATCCTGGCCATCCTCGAGACGCTGGACCTCGGCAAGCAGGAGCGCGCGGAGCGGCTGGAGGCGCTGCTCGACGAGCTCAAGATCCGGCATCTGCGGAAGAGCAAGGCGTACCAGCTGTCCGGCGGCGAGCGCCGGCGCCTCGAGATCACCCGGGCGCTCGTGACCCGCCCGAAGTTCATGATGCTCGACGAGCCGTTCGCCGGGGTCGACCCGATCGCGGTGCACGACATCCAGAGCATCGTCGCCGACCTGCGGAACCGCGACATCGGAGTCCTCATCAGCGACCACAACGTCGAGCAGACGCTCGACATCGTGGACCGCGCGTACATCATGTTCGACGGCCAGGTGAAGGTCAGCGGCACCGTGCGCGAGCTCGTCTTCGACGACGAGGTCGCCCGGATCTACCTGGGCCCCACACTCACTGCGCGACTTCGCGCGCGCTTCGCCGACCGTGGCGACGACGGGCCGTCCGGCCCGCCGCCCGCCCCCTCGCAGCCGTCGCCGCCGCCGCCCGGCGCGGCGGACGCTGCCTGAGCGCCGCGCCATCCGCCCGACGACCGAAGGACTGGTGCCATGAAAGCTGGCCTGAACCAGAGCACCCAGCTCAAGCAGGAGCTCAAGATCAATCCGCGCCTCTACCAGGCGATGGATCTGCTCTACATGCCCCTGCTCGACCTCCAGCAGC
>CBHYLO010000589.1:0-3087 GCA_966128675.1 uncultured bacterium
CGCGCCGCCGCTGCCGACCGCCGCGTCCAGCGCGCGCAGCACCGACTCCGCGTCGGGCGGCCGGTCGTCGGGGCGCTTCGCCAGGCACCGGTCCACGAGCGCCGCGAGCGCCGGGGGCAGCTCCGGCCGGCGGCGCGCGATCGGCGCGGGCGCCTCGCCGACGTGCGCCGCCAGCAGCTGCAGGGGCGCGCGTCCGGCGAACGGCGGCGCGCCCGCGAGCAGCTCGTACGCGAGGCAGCCGAGCGCGTAGACGTCGGCGCGCGCGTCCACGGGCTCGCCTGCGGCCTGCTCCGGCGCCATGTACGCCGGCGTCCCGAGCGCGACGCCCACCGCCGTGAGCCCGACCGCGCGCGGTGCCTCGTCGGGCGCGCCGTCGAGCGCGACCTCGGACGTGATCTCGGACGTGCGCGCGCGCTCGATGGCCTTCGCGATGCCGAAGTCGGTGACGACCGCCGCACCGCCTGAGAGCAGCACGTTCTCCGGCTTCACGTCGCGGTGCACCACGCCGCGGCGGTGCGCGTAGCCCAGCGCCCGCGCGACGTCGCGCCGGATGCCCGCCGCCGCCGCGAGCGGGAGCGGGCCCGCGCGGTCCAGGTGCGCGCGCAGCGACTCGCCGTCGACGAACGGCATCGTGTAGTACGGCAGGCCGTCCACCGCGCCGGCGCTCAGCAGCGGGACGATGTTCGCCTGCTGCAGCGTCGCGGCGAGGCGGATCTCCCGCATGAACCGCTCGGCGCTGAGGCCTTCGGCCAGCTCGGGCGCCAGCAGCTTCACCACCACGCGGCGGCCGAGCGCGGCCTCCTCCGCGACGAACACGCGCGACATCCCGCCGCCGCCGAGCTCACGCTCGATCGTGTACGCGGCCCCGAGCGACGCCTGCAGCCGTTCGCGCAGCGGATCGGGCACGGAGTGGGCGAGCGATGGTGGCGGGGCGCGCCCGACGGGGCGCGGCCGCCGGCGCGCGGACGGCGCGCCAATATGGCGTCGGGCGCGCACGTCGCAAACGCGCGACGCACCCGACGCCCATGGTCCTGCTCAGCGCACCTCGACCCAGCCGTACATGTTCGTCGGGACGAAGTGGAAGACCAGCGTGCAGATCACGAGGTAGCGGCCCGGCCGGTCGAACGTCGCCGCGTCGGGCGTCCACGTCAGCCGCTCGAACGAGATGGGGCTGAGCGCGAGCCGGTTCGCCGCGTCGTCGATCAGCACGCCGGGAAACGTCCCCCACGGCGTCTCCGCGTCGGCCAGGTGCTCCGCGTCGACCCGGATGTCGGCCGGCCGCGTGCCCGGCGCGTAGACGGCGATCTGGTGGACCGGGAACGACTCGAACGCCACCGTCTGCCCGCGCGCGATGACGACGGTGCCGGGATAGACCCGGTCGACCGCGTGCCCGGCCTGCGTGTGCGCCATGGCGGCCGGCGCCATCTGCGCGAAGGCGTTCATGTCGGGACGGCCGAAGCGCATCGTCGCGCCCACGAGCGGCAGCGCGGCCGACGCGGTGCGCGCGGGCGCGGCGGAGATGGCGGGCGCGGTCGGCGCGTCGGCGGGAGCGGCGCAGCCCGCGAGCGCGGCGAGGACGACGAGCGCGGCGGCGGCGCGGCGGATCATGTAGGGATGCATGGGTCGTGGATTCCGAAGTGAGTTCCGAAGGGAGATGCAGGAGTGGATGCGAGGCGCGGTCAGGAGGCGCGGTCAGGCGGCGGCCGGCTCGCCCGCGGCCGCGGTGGCCGGCGCGTGGCGCGGCGACGCGCCGCGGACCAGCGCGACGCTGACGGCGATCCACCAGAGGAACGACCCCAGCCAGCCGATCCCGCCGCCGACGTTGTGCAGCAGGTCGCCGCCGAACACGACCCACGCGCCCGTCGTGGCCATCACGAGGCCGATCGCGACGCCGACCGCCGCCAGCCAGCCCGCCGCCAGCCGCGCCTCGCGCAGGGTGAGTGCAGCCGCCACGCTGAAGAGCCCGAGCGGGATCACCGACAGGTGGGCGAGCATGTGGCCGAACTCGTCGAGGGCGCGCGGGATCGCCGCATCCGTCGCGTGATGCCCGACGGCCGCGGTCGCGGCCGCGCCGGCCTGGGCGGCGACCAGCATCCCCACGGCGGTCACGGCCATCAGCAGCGTCACCAGCGGGAGGATCCCGGGCTCCGCGCCGGCGGCGCGCTTCGCCTGCTCGGCGCGGCGCGCCACCACGGCGGCGAAGACCAGCACCGCCATCGCGCCCAGCATCCAGACGAACACGCCCCGCATCGTGCCGTCGTGATAGGTGCGGAAGTGCGCGAGGAGCGCCGCGTCGGTGCCGCCGTGGGACGGCGGGCCGGGCGCGAAGGCGCCGGACATGAAGATCAGCACGCTCGCGAGGGCGCCGCTGG
Source organism: uncultured bacterium (assembly GCA_966128675.1). Lineage (GTDB taxonomy): Bacteria > Gemmatimonadota > Gemmatimonadetes > Gemmatimonadales > Gemmatimonadaceae > Roseisolibacter. The sequence continues at coordinate 2,373 of CBHYLO010000589.1, forward strand.
CGGCGGCCCAGCGCTCGGCGCCGCCGACGGCGGGCGCGCTCGGGGGCAGGTAGACGGTCGGGGACATGGAGGGCTCGGTGGTGGTCTGACTGGCTCGGCGGTGGCGCCGTAGATTCGGACGTTCACATCCCTCGGCCGACTGGCGGCGGAGGTGGCGGAACGATCCTCGGCGGGCGTCACGGCGCCATCACCAGCACCGTCAACTCGCTGACGTGTCGACAGTTGACGCTCCTCCCCCGCACCGCCTCCGCACCCTCGGCGCCCTCGAGCTGACGGCGCCGGACGGCTCGGCCGTGTCGGCCCACCGGCGCGAGCTGCTCCTGCTGGCCTACCTCGCCGGGCACCCGCGCCACGCCGACACGCGGGTCGCGCTGGCGACGCTCCTGTGGGAGGACCGCGACGAGGCGCGCGCCCGCGGCTCGCTGCGGCAGGCGATCTTCCGGGTCCGGCGGACGCTGCCGGACGCGCTGCGGCTGGACGGCGAGACCGTCGCCCTCGCGCCCGACCGCCTGGTGACGGACGCCGGCGAGCTGCTGCGGCTGGCCGCCGCCGACCGCCTCGACGACGCGATCGCCTGCTGGACCGGCGACTTCCTGGGCGGCGACGAGCCGCCCGAGGGCTCCGCGCTGCGCGAGTGGGCGGACGCGGAGCGGGAGCGCCTGCGCGCCGCCTACCGCCGCGCGCTGGACCGCCGGATCGTGCAGGCGCAGTCGGC
>CBHYLO010000590.1:0-3075 GCA_966128675.1 uncultured bacterium
GCTCGGGCTCGTGATCGCGATCGCGCTGCCGGACGCGTGGCGCGCCGACGCGCTCCCCATCGCCGACGGCATCGGCGCCGCGGCGCGCGCGGCGGGGGCACCGATCGTCGGCGGGGACCTCGTGCGCGCGTCCGAGCTGGGGCTCACGCTCACGGTGCTCGGCAGCGCCGCCCGGCCGGTCGGGCGCGACGGGGCGCGCGTCGGCGACGCGATCTACGTCACCGGCGCCCTCGGCGGGCCGGGCGCGGCGGTGCGAGCGTGGGAGCGGGGCGAGACCCCGTCGGCCGTGGCGCGCGCCCGCTTCGCCCGCCCGGTGCCGCGGATCGCCGAGGCGCGCTGGCTGGCGGAGCGGGGCGCGCGGGCGATGGTGGACGTGTCCGACGGGCTCGCGGCGGACGTGCGCCACCTGGCCGCGGCCAGCGGCGTCCGCATCGTGCTGCAGGCCGGGTGCGTGCCGCGCCTGACCGGCGCGACGTCCGGGGACGCCCTGGCCGGCGGCGAGGAGTACGAGCTCGCGGTCGCCGCGCCGCCCGGGCTCGACGTGGCGGCCTTCGCGGCGCGGTTCCGGCTGGCGCTGACGCGCGTCGGCGACGTCGTCGGCGACGTCGTCGGCGAGGTCGCGGGCGCCGCGGCTGGCGCGGCCGGTCAGGTGGAGATTCGCGACGAGGGCGGCGCGCGCGTTGAATTCCCCTCCGGCCACGACCACTTTTCGGGCTGATGCGCACTCTCCTCGCCGCCCCGGCTCTCCTGATCCTCACGCTCTTCTGCGGCGGGATCGTCCTCGTGGCCCAGCTGCTCGGGATTCCCGACGGTCCGGGGACCATCTACGAGAAGGCGCCGCGGTGGTGGGCGAAGGGGATGCTCTTCGTGTCCGGCACGAAGGTCGTGATCCACGGCGAGGAGCAGATGCGCACCGGCGAGCCGCGCATCTTCGTCAGCAACCACGTCAGCTGGTACGACGTGCTGGTGCTGGTCGCGTACCTGCCGCGCTACTCGTTCGTCGCCAAGGCCGAGATCTTCCGGGTGCCGCTGTTCGGCGGCGCGGCGCGCGCCATCGGGACCATCCCCATCGAGCGCGAGAACCGGAAGGCGGCGTTCCAGTCGTACGAGGAGGCGGCGCAGCGGATGAAGGGCGGCCGCAGCGTGGTCGTCTTCCCCGAGGGCACGCGCGGGCCGGAGTACGCGCTGCGCCCGTTCAAGAAGGGGCCGTTCGTGCTCGCCATCGCCGCCGGCGCGCCGATCGTGCCGACGCTGCTCCATGGTACGATCGAGGTGCTGCCGCGCGGCTCGTTCTGGCTGCGCGGGGGCACGGTGGACGTGCACCTGCTGGAGCCCGTCCCCACGGCGGGGCTGTCGTACGACCAGCGCGACGAGCTCGCGCGCCGCGTCTACGACCGCCTCGCCGCGGCGCAGCAGTCGCTGTACGGGATCGCGAGCCCCGCGCTGCCGGGGAGCCCCGCACCGAGCGACACGCCCGCGGTCCGCGCGGGCTGAGCCACGCACGCCACGCACACGCCTGTCGGTGCGCCGCGATCGGCGCGCCGTTCCCGAAGGTCACGACCGGCGCCTCGCGCCCAACCCTGCTCACGACTCCGCATGCCCACGATCATCGACATCAGCGCCCGCGAGATCCTCGACAGCCGCGGCAATCCGACCGTGGAGGTGGACGTCACGCTGGAGAGCGGCGCGGCCGGCCGCGCCGCGGTGCCGAGCGGCGCCTCGACGGGCGAGCACGAGGCGCTGGAGCTGCGCGACGGCGACGCCAAGCGCTACCTCGGCAAGGGCGTGCTGCAGGCCGTGCAGAACATCGAGGAGCAGATCGCGCCCGCGCTCGTCGGCATGGAGGCGAGCGACCAGATCGGCATCGACCGCCTGATGCTCGAGCTGGACGGCACCGAGAACAAGGCGAAGCTGGGCGCGAATGCGATCCTCGGCGTGTCGATGGCCGTGGCGCGCGCGGCGGCGTTCGAGCTGGAGATGCCGCTCTACCGCTACCTCGGCGGCCCGATGGCGCGCCTGCTCCCGACGCCGCTGATGAACGTGATCAACGGCGGCGCGCACGCGACGAACACGGTCGACTTCCAGGAGTTCATGATCGTGCCCGTCGGCGCCGAGACGTTCGGCGACGCGCTGCGCATGGGCGCGGAGGTGTTCCATCACCTCAAGAAGGTGCTCGTGAAGCGGAAGCTCGCGACGGGCGTGGGCGACGAGGGCGGCTTCGCGCCGGACCTGAAGACCGACGAGGAGGCGATCACCGTGATCCTCGAGGCCGTCGAGGCCGCGGGCTACGCGCCGGGCAAGGAGGTCGCGCTCGCGCTCGACTGCGCGGCGTCGGAGCTGTACAAGGGCGGCACGTACACGTTCAAGAAGAGCGGCGCCGGCGCGCGCGACGCGCAGGGGATGATCGACCTCTACTCCGAGTGGCTGGAGAAGTATCCCATCGTCTCGATCGAGGACGGGCTGGCGGAGAGCGACTGGGAGGGCTGGGCGAAGCTGACGGCCGCGCTGGGCGACCGCGTGCAGCTCGTCGGCGACGACCTGTTCGTCACCAACACCGAGTTCCTGTCGCGCGGCATCGAGGAGGACGTGGCGAACTCGATCCTGGTGAAGGTGAACCAGATCGGCACGCTGACCGAGACGCTGGAGGCGATCGAGCTCGCGCGCGCGGCGGGCTACAGCGCGATCATCTCGCACCGCTCGGGCGAGACCGAGGACACGTTCATCGCGGACCTCGCGGTGGCCACGAACGCGGGGCAGATCAAGACGGGCTCCGCGTCGCGCTCGGACCGGATCGCGAAGTACAACCAGCTGCTGCGCATCGAGCAGGCGCTGGGCGAGGCCGCGGAGTTCGCGGCCGGCGGCCCGTTCGGGCTCTGAGCGACCGGAAGGACCTGGCCACGTCGCGCGCGACGCTGAGGAGCTGACGGATGTCGTGGGTGAAGCGCGCGGTGTGGACCGCGCTCGGCGTGGGCGTGGCCGCGTTCGCGGTGCAGGGCGGGGAGTACGGAACCTCGGACCTGCTGGCGCAGCGTGCGCGGCGGCAGGCGCTGCAGGCCGAGGTGGACTCGCTGCAGC
>CBHYLO010000591.1:0-3063 GCA_966128675.1 uncultured bacterium
TGTTCTTGAAGTGGGGATGAGGAGATGAGAAGGATCAAATGGATCTCCTCCGCACCGGCGCATGGGACGTCGCCGCCAGGAGGAGCAGATCCATTCGATCCTTCTCATCCAAGGGATCCGCATCCAAACGCGAAGTTCGGGCAGGCATGGTGCGACGTCCGTCGCCGAGGCCACGGAGACCACACGCAGCACGCAGCCCCTCCACGATCCTGCATGAGCCACGACGAGACGTTCCAGACCTGGTGCACTGTCGCCGAGGCGGTGCGCGCCACGACCAAGCGCCTCGAGAAGGGCGCCGCGCTCGCGGCCTACCTCCCGACGCTCGGCGACGACGCGCTGGCGATCGCGGCGCGCTTCCTGTCGGGGCACGTGTTCCCGCAGCACGACGCGCGCACGACGAGCGTCGGCGGCGCGACGGTGTACGAGGCGCTCGCCGCGGCGACCGGCATCGCGCGCGAGACGCTGCGCGAGCGCGCGCTGACGGTCGGGGACCTGGGCGACGCCGCGCGCGCGCTGCTGGAGGAGCGGGGCGACGGGCCGTCGGCCAGTGGCCGCACGCTCGCCGACGTCGCGGCGGCGTTCGACGCGATCGCGGCGACGCGCGGATCGCTCGCCAAGCGCGAGCAGGTGCGCGCGCTGCTGGCGACCCTCGGCCCCGTCGAGACGCAGTACGTCGTGAAGCTGCTGCTCGGCAGCGGCGAGCTGCGCATCGGGCTGAAGGAGGCGCAGGTCGAGGAGGCGCTGGCGAAGGGCTTCGGCCGCTCGCTGGACGCGGTGCGCCACGCGAACCTGCTGCGCGGCGACGTCGGCGAGGTGGCGGTGCTGGCGCGCCACGACCGCCTGGACGACGCGCAGCTGGCGCTCTTCCATCCGCTCGGCTTCATGCTCGCGCAGCCGCTGGAGACGGCCGAGGAGATCGCGGCCGCGCTGCCGGCGCCGTTCGCGGTCGAGGACAAGTACGACGGCATCCGCGCGCAGGCGCACGTGCATCGCGACGCCGACGGGCGGGCGCGGGTGGCGCTGTACTCGCGGACGCTGGACGAGATCAGCCACGGCTATCCTGAAGTCACACAGGCCCTCTCGACGCTCGCTCCGTCGGACGTGGAAGCGAGCGCCGAGCGCGGAGCGCCGAACAACGAGGCGCTCAGCGTCATCCTGGACGGCGAGCTGCTGGTGCACGATCCCGCCGACCCGCTGCGCGCACTGCCGTTCGCGGCGATGCAGAAGCGGCTCGGCCGCAAGGCGCCGGACGCGACGCTGCTGGCGGAGGCGCCGGCGCAGTTCGTGGCGTACGACGCGCTGGCGTGGGACGGCGCGCTGATCCTCGACGAGCCGTACGCGACGCGCCGCGCGCGGCTGGAGGCGCTGGCGTGGCCGCTCCCGCACGCGCGCCTCGCGCCGAGCCGCCTCGCGGAGACGGCGGAGGCGGTGGAGGAGGCGTTCGCGGCGGCGCGCGCGGCGGGGAACGAGGGGCTGATCGCGAAGTCGCTGGCGTCGCCGTACACGCCGGGGCGGCGCGGCAAGCTGTGGATCAAGCTGAAGAAGGCGCTCGCCACGCTGGACGTCGTGATCGTGGGCGCCGAGTGGGGGCACGGGCGCCGCGCGAAGGTGCTGTCGGACTACACGTTCGCGGTGCGCGCGGGCGACGAGGACGCGACGCTGCTGACGGTCGGCAAGGCGTACAACGGGCTCACCGACGCCGAGATCGCTGAGCTGACGACGCGGCTGCAGGCGCTCACCGTGCAGAAGTTCGGGCGCTTCCAGCAGGTGCGGCCGGAGATCGTGCTGGAGGTGACGTTCGACGTCGTGCAGAAGTCGGCGCGCCACAAGGCCGGCTACGCGCTGCGCTTCCCGCGCATCCTGCGCGTGCGCGACGACAAGCCGGTGGCGGAGATCGACACGCTGGCGACGGTGCGGGCGCTGGCCGGAGAGAGCTGAGCGCCGGGGCGGCGCGCCGTTAACGCCGTGCCGGATCGGGCGTACGCTCCCCAGAGCGCCGACCTCCCTCCCGCCCTCGTGCCGCATGCGTGCCGCCGCGCCGTTCTTCGTGCTCCTGCTCGTGGCCTGCGCCGGGGCGGGGACCGCCACCGCGCCGGCGGCGAACCCGAACGCCGCGCCCTCGGCGACCGCGCTCCCGCTGGGCGACGGGAAGGTCGCGACGTCGCCGCGCGTCGGCTACGTGTTCGCCTGCCAGACGACGTTCGGCAACAACGGCGCGCCGCCCGGCAGCGCGCCGTGGATCACCGGCGACACGTGGAATCCCGCGGCCAAGCCCGCGGTGCAGGGCGAGGTCGCGTGGCCGAACGCGCGCCTCGACATCGCGCGCGAGGGGAGCGAGCGCGTGGTGCGCACGAACAACCTGCCGACGCACGCCACGGGCACCTTCCCGATCGCGCGCAGCGACCCGGCGTTCCAGTACGACGGCAACCCGAACGCGATCCGCGAGCAGGACGTGCTGCTGCGGCTCCCGGCGACGCCGCAGGCGGCGGCCGTGGCGACGTGCGTGCCGCAGGGGATGATCGGGTTCGCGCTCTCGGGCGCGGCGCTGTTCAACGCGCTGGACGCCGCGGGCCGCGACGCCGCCGCGCACGAGGTGCAGGACCGCTGCAGCGGCCATCCCGAGCGGCAGGGGCAGTACCACTACCACAGCTTCAGCCCCTGCCTGCGCGACCCGGCCGGGGACGCGGGGCGCCACAGCGATCTGGTGGGCTACGCGCTGGACGGGTACGGGCTGTACGGGCCGTTCGGCGAGAACGGCGCGCGGCTGACGAACGCGGACCTCGACGCCTGCCACGGCCACACGCACACGATCGCGTGGGACGGCGCCAGCGTCTCGCTGTACCACTACCACGTCACGCGCGAGTACCCGTACACGCTCGGCTGCTACCACGGGACGCCGGCCGCGCGTCCGGGCCCCGCGCTGCGCCGCCTCGCACCGCCGGGACCGCGGCTGCCCTGAAGCGCAGGGCACGATGGACTGCGGGCTGCGGGCTGCGGCTCCTGCGCGGTGCCCTCGGCGGCCAGCGTCGCACCCGGCGGGCACGAACTACTCATCTGGATACG
>CBHYLO010000592.1:0-3054 GCA_966128675.1 uncultured bacterium
GCCCGGACGGGCGCGCGTCCGCGTGGCGCGAGGGGCCGCTGGTGGCGCGCGCGGTGGGGCTGGGCGCGGCGCTCTCGGTGGGCGGCAAGCGCTACCGCGGCGAGCTGCGCGTGTACGCAGGCGACGGCGGCGGCGTCACGGTCGTGAACGCGCTCCCCATCGAGGAGTACCTGCGCGGCGTGGTGCCGCTGGAGCTCAACGCCTTCGCGCCGTCGGACGCCGCCGCGCTGGAGGCGCAGTCGGTCGCGGCCCGCAGCTACACGTACAGCCGCCTCGCGGAGTACCTGCCGCGCGCGCAGGCCGAGGCGCGCGCGCGGCAGCCGTACGACATGCGGGCGACCGTCGCGGACCAGGTGTACGGCGGCATGGACGCCGAGCGGCCCGCGTCGGACCGCGCGATCCGCGCGACCGAGGGGCTGGTGCTGCGCTTCGGCGGCGCGGTCGTGTCCGCGCCGTACTACTCGGCGTGCGGCGGCGCGACCGCCGCCAGCGTCGAGGCGTTCGGGCCGAGCCAGGAGCCGTACCTGCGCAGCGTCAGCGACCGCATCCCGGGCACGGACCGGCACTACTGCGACGCGGCGCCGCGCCACCGCTGGACGCGCGAGTGGGACGCCGACGGGCTGCAGGTGGTGCTGGAGCGCTACCTGCGCCGCTACGCCAGCGGCGAGGCCGCGCGCGCGGCCGGCGCGCCGGTGGGCGTCGTGCGCGCGCTGCAGGTGCAGGGGCACAGCGAGTCGGGGCGCGTGGCGGCGCTGGCCGTGTCCACCGACGGCGGGCGCTACGTCGTGCGCAGCAACGACATCCGCTACGTGCTGCGCTCGGTCGGTGGCGAGATCCTGCCCAGCACCTATTTTTCCGTCGATGCCGCGGTCGACGGCGACGGCCGCGTGTCGCGCCTGACGCTGCGCGGCAGCGGCAACGGCCACGGCGTCGGCATGTGCCAGTGGGGCGCGATCGGGCGTGCGCGCGCCGGTCAGGACTTCCGCACCATCCTCCGCACGTACTATCCAGGGACCTCGGTTGAGCCAGCCGAATGACCGTGCTCGCGCCGGCCGTCGCGCCGGCGCGCGCACGGTCGTCGGCGTCGCGGGGGCGGTCGCCGCGCTTACGGCGGGGCGGTCCGCCGGCGGGCAGACGCCGCTGCCGGCCACACCGCCCGCGCCGCGCGACACGCTGCGCGCGGACTCGACGCGGGCCGACTCGGTGCGCGCGGCGCTCGCGGACTCGCTGCGGCGCGCGCCCTCCGACTCGGCCGCGCGCGACAGCGCGGTCGCGCGGGCCATGCGCCGCGGCGCGCCGGGGGGGACGGTGTTCGACCAGGTGGGCGTCGATCGGCTGCGGCTCTCGACCATCGGCGCGGCGGTCGGCCTCGCGCTGCCGCGCCGCGTCGAGCCCACGCAGCTGTACGCGGTGTTCGCGGACTACGGCGAGATCGCGCGCGGCGTGCGCGTGGTGTTCGAGACGTCGTACTGGACGTCGCGCTACAGCGACGCGGCGGTGCGCGGCCTGGAGCAGGCGATCGGCCGCGCGGTCGGGACGGACACGCTGCGCTTCGGCCGCATCCGCACCTCCGACCTGACGCTCGCGACCGACGTGCGCTTCTTTCCCCGCGAGCGGCGCGCGCTCCGGCGCGGCGCGCGCGGCGACGCGGCGGCGCTGCGGCCGTTCGTCGGCGGCGGCTTCGCGCTGCACTTCCTCGACATCGAGGGCGTGCCGATCAACGATACGTTCGTCGAGCAGTCGCTCGACGGCGTGGGACTCGGCCTCGCCGCGACGGCGGGGCTCGACGTGGCGCTCCTCCCGAACGTGAGCCTGACGATGCACGCACGGTACGACCTGTTCAGCGGCGCGCACTTCGCGTCGCTGCGTGGCGGCGGCAGCTACCGCTTCGACGCCTCGAGCGCGACGAGCGCGGCGCGCGCGCTGTTCACGCCGCGGGGGCGCCGATGACCCAGCCCCTCCGACTCGCCGTCGCGGGCTGCGGCGCGATCGCCCAGCTCGCGCACCTGCCCGTGCTCGCCAAGATGCGCGGCGTGCAGCTGGTCGCCCTCTGCGACAACGAGGGCGCGCGGGCGCGCGCGCTCGCCGACCGCTTCGAGGTCCCCGACGTCTTCACCGACCTCGAGGAGCTGCTGGAGGCGGACGCGCTGGACGCGCTGATCGTCGCGACGCCGAACCACCTGCACGAGCCGCACGTGCTGAGCGCGCTGCGCGCGGGCGTGGACGTGCTGTGCGAGCGGCCGCTGGCGCTGACGTCGCGCGGCGTGGAGCGCGTGCTCGCCGCGGCGCAGAAGGCCGGGCGCAAGGTGCTGGTGGGGAACAACCACCGCTTCCGCAGCGACGTGCAGGCGCTCTCGCGCTTCGTCGGCACGGGCGAGCTGGGGAAAGTCGTCGGTGTGCGCGCGGGCGCGTACGCGCCGCGGCCGCCGCAGGGCTGGCGCCAGCGGCGGGCGGAGGCCGGCGGCGGCGCGTTCCTCGAGCAGGGCTTCAACCTGCTGGATCTCGCGCTCTGGCTGTCGAACTTCGCCGAGCCGGTGCGCGTCTCCGCGCACATGACGCGCGGCCGCGGCGCCAACGCGGTCGAGGAGACGATGCTGGTCGGCCTGGAGCTGGAGGGCGACCTCGCCGTCGGGCTGGACGTCTCGTGGGCGTACGTCGGCGAGCGTGAGCGCAGCTGGTTCGAGGTGCTGTGCACGCGCGGCAGCGCGCGGCTCGCGCCGCTGCGCGTGGTGAAGGAGCTGAACGGCCGCCCGGTGGACGTGTCGCCCTCGGGCGCGTCGGCGCGCGACAGCGCGTTCCTGCAGTCGTACCGCAGCGAGCTGGCGCACTTCGTCGCCGTTCTGCGCGGCGAGACGCCGTACGAGCCGCCCACCGACCAGGTGAGCGTCGCGCGTGTGCTGGAGGCCATCTACCGGTCGGCGGACGAGCACAAGGAAATCCGCCTGTGAGGCGCGTGCGCATGCTCGCGACGGCGCTGGCCCGGGCGCTCGTCGCGCCCGGCGCGGCCGCCGATGGGCAGGGGACGACGGTGACCGTCCCGGTGCCGGTCACGCA
>CBHYLO010000593.1:0-3028 GCA_966128675.1 uncultured bacterium
CGGGAGCGTCTGCGTCTCAGTACTCGCGCGACGGCGCGACGTTGAAGCGGAAGCCCGCCTCCAGCTGTGCGACGCCGCCGCGGTTCCACAGCGTTCGCGTCTGCGCGGGCGTCGCGTTGGCCTGCAGGAACACCGCGGCGCGGCCGAACTGCACCTGCCCGCCGGCGACGAGCAGCACCGACGCTTTGCTCGACCCGTCGTCGATCTCGTCCTGGACGGTCGCCCAGTGCGACGCGCTCTCGAAGTCGCCCTGCGGCGCCGCGTCGCGCATCACGTCGATGGCGAGGCCGAGGCCCGCGTACGGGCGCACGGGGCCGAGCATGCCCGGCACCGCGAGCACCGTGGCCGAGTAGCGGCGCGCGTCCTTCAGGTCGACGACGCGGCCCATGCCGGGCACGCCCGGCTCCGCGACCGCGGACGTGTGCTCGAAGAACGACTGCTCCGCGCTCACGAGCAGCGCCGCGCGCCGGCGCGTGATGAGCCAGTCGGCGCCGGCCAGCGGCGCGATCTTGTAGCCGTCGGTGACGGTGCCGAAGCGGGCGGCGCCGCCCTTCACGCCCCAGAACCACGAGTCGGCGAAGCCGCGCCGCGCGGTCGCGGTGGAGTCGGCGGCGGGGATCTGCGCCGCGAGGACGCCGGCGGACGTCGCGAGCAGCACGACGGCCGACGCGACACGGGCGAGCGGGGAAGGGCAGCGAGACATGCTGGCTCCGACGAGGCGGGTGGCACGCCCGCGCGCGACGTCTCCGGCGATCCGGGACGGCGCGCGGGAATCGCCCGAACGACGAGGGGCGCGGCGTCCACGTCACGCCGCGCCCCGCGTCCCACATCTATTAAAGCGCGAGCGTTGTGCGCCTCGCCGGACCCGTCACGTTGCCGGCCGCGTGTCGGCGGCGGGCGACGACAGGATGGCGTTGAACAGCATCTTGAACGTCGCCAGCGACTGGCCGCGGTACTGCGGCCGGAAGCCGAACATCACGACGCGCCCCTGGCCCAGCGGCACCTCGGCCGCCGCCGTCTTGCCCGCGATCTGCGACGCGCCGCTGAGGAAGCCGCTCATCAGGATGTCCTCGCCGCGCTCGGGGTAGCGCGACAGCACGCGCGCGCCCGTCACGCCCGAGACGTCGAGCGTCGTCGAGTTGGTGAAGTACACCGCCGTGGTGTCCGACATACCCGCCGTGATCGGGCTCGAGGTGTCGACGAGCGTGCGCAGCACCGAGCCGGGCGCGTACAGCTGCTCGCGCGCGGGCGTCGCCGCGCGCACGGTGTCGGCGTCCGCGCCGCCCCCGCCCTCGCCGCCGCGACCCGCGTTCGGCGTGATGCGCTTCACCGGGATGCCGAGCGGACCGCTCGCCAGCTCCGCGGCGCGGTCGAACAGCAGCACCGTGCCGCCCGCCTCCGCGAACGCCTTCAGCGCCGCGGTGCCCGCCGCGCCCAGGCCGCCCGTGTACTGGGCGGGCGCCGCGTTGGCGGCCATGCCGCGCTCCGCCTCGCGCAGCGCCATGTCCGGCACCACCAGCACGTCGAAGCGCGCGCGCAGGTTGCCGGCGCGCATCATCGAGTCGGTCACGCTCGTGTACGCGACCTTGTGCTGGTCGAACACCCAGCGCGTCCACCCCTCGTCCATGTTGCCGGTCCACGGCTTGTACAGCCCGACGCGCGGCGCCGCGCGCAGCGTGCGGCCCGCGGGCAGCGTGGCCACCGCGCCGCCCTCCGCGCACGCGCGCGCGGCCGCGTCGTCCGCGCGCTCCAGCACGAACGAGCCCGCGGCCGCGGTCGCGCCGCCGCCCAGCGCCACCGGCGCCTGCGCGATGCGCACCGGCACGCCGCGCGCGAGCGCCGCCATCGCGATCGCGTAGCTGCGCGTGTCGCGCGAGTCCAGCACGCGGTACTGGCCGCCGCCGCTCGTGCCGCAGCGGTCGCGCAGCGTCGTCACGTCGATCTCGCGCACCATGCTCGTGGGCGCGTCGAAGCGCTGCGCGACCTCCTCCACCGCCACGCCGAACTGGAAGGGCAGCGTCCAGCCGGCGACGTCGTACGGACGCTCCTGCGGGCCGCCGGGGTAGCGCTCCATCTTCGGGAAGCGCTGCACCTCCAGCAGGTCCTTCGCGTGCGCGCGGTACGGCTGCGCCATCTTCACGATGTGACTGCCCGCAGGATACGACTTGCCGTTCGCCGTGAACGCCGCCGTCGCGCGCTCGACTTCGACGCCGCCGATGCGCAGCACCTCCACCAGGCGCGCGGCGGCGCCGGGATCGCGCTGTGTCGCGGGGATCACGTACGCCCACGGGCCGCCCGCCTCGCCGGCCGCGATCTGCTTGCGGCCCAGCTGCGCGAAGTTGCGCACGTACTGGTCGCGCTGCTGGCTGAGCATGCGCACCAGCGCCTCGGCCGCGATCAGCTCGTAGTCCATGATGTCGCGCAGCCGCCACGTCCCGCCCATCCACGGGCTCGGGAAGTTGACCTTCCGCTCGTAGCGCGGCAGGCCGCGCGGATGCCCGCGCAGGTCCTCGACCTTCTGCGTGATCGGCGTCGCGATGCGCACGCTCGCGGCCTCGGTCAGCAGGCCGACCATGTTGTGCCGCGTCGGCGTCGAGCGCGCGCCGCCGTGCCACCACAGGTCGTACGTCACGCCGTCGCCGACGCCCGTCTTGCCGCGCTCCTCGAGCGCCAGCGCCATCTCCATCCCGATGTGGTTGATCCCGCGCACGATCAGCGGGTCCACGTTCGGGTTGATCGGGTCGACGTGCGGCGGGATCGAGAGGCGCATCCCCTCGTTGCCCTGCTGGTGCACGTCGTAGAACACCGCCGGGAACCACTTCCGGTAGAGCAGGTCGGTGACCAGCCGCGTCTCCACCTGGGTGGCCATGTACCAGTCGCGGTTGTTGTCGTGGCCGACGTACGCGTGGTACAGCCAGGGCAGCGGGCCGCCCTCGTAGGGCGTGCCGACGCCCTTGCGGTACCAGTCGGTCACCATCTGCTGGCCGTCGGGATTGAGCGACGGGACCAGCAGCAGCACGACGTCGTC
>CBHYLO010000594.1:0-3026 GCA_966128675.1 uncultured bacterium
CGGCCATCGCCGCCGCCGCGCGCAGCGCGCTGAGCACCGCCCACAGCGACGCCACGGCCCACAGCATCGCGGCGGCCGCGTAGCCGCGCGACCTCGGCTTCCGCGCCATCACGGCGACGCCGATGCCGGCCAGCACGGTGCACCAGAGCGTGAAGAGGTCGAAGCGCGTGAGGAGCGCCACGAGCATCGGCGACGCGTCGCGCGCCAGCAGCAGCACGGGACCCGTCGGCGCCGACTGCAGCACCGGGAGGTCGTTGGCGTCCCTCACCGCCAGCACCGCCGCGCCCACCACCAGGCCGAGCACGCGCGGGACGTTGGCGTAGGTCGCGATCGTCGCCGCCTGGCCGAAGCTGACCGCGGCCCCGGCGACGCGCGACGTCCCGAACAGCCCGGCCGCCGACAGCAGCACCACGATCGGCGTGCCGACGACCGCGCCGATGGGCAGCATCACCGACGACATGCGCTCCATCGACGACTGCATGCTGCGCCGCTGCTCGTCCGACATGTTCGGGTTCGAGCGCGTCACGGCCGCCGTCTGCGCGTCGAAGATGCGGTCGTACATCGGCTGGAGGAGTGGCCGCGTCGCGAAGAACGTGGCCGTCGTCAGCGCCATGAGGATCAGCAGCGCGGTGCCGAACTTCCCCTCGCGGCGCCGCGCGAAGACGGCGCTGGGCTGCGTGAAGATGTCGATGAAGTCCTCCCACACGGCGGCGCTCTTCTCGGGGACGGGCGAGGCGTCGGCGGGGGCCAGGGTGGGCTCGGTCATCGGGGTGGGGATGGAGGCGGGACCGCCCGGAACGCGCGAACGGCGGCCGGAGCAGTATGCGCTCCGGCCGCCGTTCGCAGCAAGCACGACCCGCGGGCCCGCTCAGCGCGCGGCCTCGCCCTCCAGGTACGTGTACCCCTCCAGCCCGGCCACGTACTCGGCCACGAACTGGTTGCCCTCGCTGCGCGTGATCCCCTTCGCCGCGCTGACCTTGCGGCGCCACGTCGCCAGCAGCGCCGACGCGCCGAACTGCACGTAGTTCAGCACCTCGGTCACGGTGTCGCCGTGCACGAGATCCGTGATCTCGTAGCCGCGCTCGCTGAGCTGGATGTGGACCGCGTTCGTGTCGCCGAACAGGTTGTGCAGGTCGCCGAGGATCTCCTGGTACGCGCCCGTGAGGAAGATCCCGAGCACGTAGTCCTCGCCGTCGCGGAAGGCGTGCAGCTCGAGCGACGGACGGCCGGTCCTGTCGCCGACGAAGCGGTCGATCTTGCCGTCCGAGTCGCACGTCACGTCCTGCAGCGTCCCCCGGCGCTCCGGCGCCTCGTCCAGCCGGTGGATCGGCATGATCGGGAACAGCTGGTCGATCGCCCAGTTGTCGGGCAGCGACTGGAAGAGCGAGAAGTTGCAGAAGTACCGGTCGACGAGCGTCGCGTCCAGCTCGACGATGATCTCCTCGTACTCGTCGCGGTCGCCGGCCACGACGGCCGAGATCCGGTTCATGATCGCGAAGAACAGCTGCTCGGCCAGCGCGAGGCCGCGCAGGTTCAGGACGCCGCTGTTGAACAGCTGCCGCGCGCGGTCCTTGTCGAAGCTCGCGTCGTGGTAGACCTCCAGCACCTTGCGCGGCGGCAGGTTCGGGCGCCGCAGCAGCTCCAGGTCCTCCATCATCTCGTGGAGGATCGCGTGGTCGTCGTCCGACAGCGAGGGGATCGGCGGCTCGGCCTGGCTCTCGACGTCGATCACCTTCAGCAGCAGCAGCGCGTGGTGCGCCGTCAGCGCGCGGCCGCTCTCGCTGATGAGGTGCGGCATCGGCACCTCGTTCTCGCGGCACGCCTCCGCCATCGTGTACACGACGTCGTTGGCGTACTCCTGCAGCGAGTAGTTCACGCTGGCGTTCGACTGCGACGAGCCGGTGCCGTCGTAGTCCACGCCCAGCCCGCCGCCGACGTCGACGTGCGTGATGTCCACGCCCATCTGCCGCAGCTCGACGTAGAAGCGCGCGATCTCCTGCAGCCCGCCCTTGATGTAGCGGATGTCGGGGATCTGCGAGCCGAGGTGGAAGTGGATCAGCTTGATGATGTCGAGGCGTCCCTCGACCTTCAGCCGGTCGATCAGCTTCACCAGCTGCGCCGTGTTGAGCCCGAACTTCGACTTCTCGCCCGCGCTCTGCGCCCACCGGCCGGCGCTCTCGGTCGCGAGCTTGATGCGCACGCCGATCGTCGGCGTCACGCCCAGCTCCTCGGCCACCTCGAGCAGCACGTCGACCTCGGACAGCTGCTCGATGACGATGAAGACCTTGTGCCCCACCTTCTGCCCCATCAGGGCGAGGCGCATGAACTCGTGGTCCTTGTAGCCGTTGCAGACGATCAGGTGGTCGGTGCTCTCGCTGAGCGCGAGCACGGCCTGCAGCTCGGGCTTCGAGCCGCACTCCAGGCCAACCCCATAGGGTTGGCCATATTCCACGATCTCCTCGACCACGTGGCGCTGCTGGTTCACCTTGATCGGGTACACGGTCGTGTAGCCGCCGGTGTACTCGTACTCCCGCGTCGCCGCCTGGAAGCGCTCGCTCAGCTGCTCGATGCGCGACCGCAGGATGTCGGAGAAGCGGAGCAGCACGGGCATCGCGACGCCCTGCTCCTCCAGGTCGCGCGACAGGTCCAGCAGGTCGAGCTCGCGCTCGGGATGGCGGCGGTCGGGCCGCACCACCACGTGGCCACGCGCGTTGATGTCGAAATAGCCGGCGCCCCACCCCTCGATGTTGTAGAGCGCGCGCGCGGCATCGATGCCCCACTCCGTCCCGGCAGGGGCCTCCTCTCTCGTGTGCGGGGTGCTAGTCGGCATGGGGCAACAACTTAGACGGTTCGGGAGGGCGTCGGTACCGGCGCCACGGATGGGTGCGTACCTTGGCGCCATGCACGCTTCCCGACTCGCTCTGGCACACCCCGCGCCGCGCGCCGCCGCGGCACGCGCCGTCGTCCTGCTGCTGACGGCCGCCTGCGCCCCGCGCGCCTCCACGGGCGGCGGCGCGCCCGGCGCC
>CBHYLO010000595.1:0-3013 GCA_966128675.1 uncultured bacterium
TGCGGGGGTCGCGCCACCGGGGGGGGCGCGGCGCGCGGCGCCCGCCCGGTCGCCCCGCGGGGCCGCGCCCCGAGCGCGGAGCGCCGAGCAACGGGGAGCGCGTGCCGTGCTGACCGTCCTCCACGTCTCCGACCTGCACTTCGGGCGCCCGATGGTGCCCGCGCACGTCGCCGCGCTCGAGTCGCTGGTGAACGACCGGCCGTTCGACGTCGTCGCGGTGTCGGGCGACCTGTCGCAGCGCGCGCGCGCCGGCGAGTTCCAGCGCGCGGCCGTCTTCCTGCGCGACGCCCAGCGCGTCAGCCGGACGATCGTCGTGCCGGGCAACCACGACGTCATGTGGTGGCGCGCGCCGCTCGGCATCGGCGCCGACGAGGCGCTGTACGAGAACTGGCGCGCACACGTGCAGCCCGAGATCGAGCCCGTGCTGCGCGTGCCGGGCGCCACGTTCGTCGGGCTCAACACGGCCCAGGGCGTGCTGCCGCAGACGCTGACGTGGAACGTGCGCGACATCTCGATCATCGGGCACATCCGGAAGGCGCAGATCGAGCACGCGGCGGCCGAGTTCGCGCGCTCGCCGTCCACCGACGCGCGCGTCGTCGTCATGCACCACAACCCGGTCAAGGGCGAGCTCTCGCAGCGCCACGGCCTCAAGAACACGCGCAAGGTGCTCGGCGCGTTCGCCGAGATCGGCGTGGACCTGGTGCTGTGCGGACACGACCATCAGGAGGCGATCCACTTCGTGGAGCACACGAAGAAGGGCACGGTGATCTCGACC
This sequence comes from uncultured bacterium, assembly GCA_966128675.1. GTDB lineage: Bacteria > Gemmatimonadota > Gemmatimonadetes > Gemmatimonadales > Gemmatimonadaceae > Roseisolibacter. The sequence goes on from CBHYLO010000595.1 coordinate 776, forward strand.
GCGGGGACGGTGTCGAGCCGCTCGCGCGGCGGGCGCCCGTCGTCGGCGAACGCGATCACGCTCACCGGCGAGACGATCGAGATCACGACGCTCGTCTGGTCGGCCGAGGGCCAGCGGTTCCTGCCGGGGCCCCGCCACTGCTTCGATCGCTGACCGGCTGGGTGGAGCGGATGACGGACGCCCATCGCCGACGCCGCGCGGGCGGCGAGGGCGCGGGACAGCTCGCGGGACAGCTCGCGCTGCCGCTCGACCTGCCGGCGCCCCCGCCGCGCACCACGCCGCCGGCTCCCCCGCGCACCACGGGACCGGTCGTCACGACCGACGTGATGCCGGCGGAGCGTGGCAAGCGTGCGGGCGCGGAGGCGGCCGCGCGCCTGCAGGCGGCGCTGCTGCGCCTCGGGCTGCGCGGCATCGAGCGCGTGCGGCTGACGCGCAACCGCACGGTGATGGTGAGCTTCAGCCAGGGCGAGCTGCGCGTGCACGAGGGCTACCTCGACGCGCCGCCCGAGGTGCTGCGCGCCATCGTCGGCTTCGTGTGCGGGCGCACGCGCGCCGAGCGCCGCCGCGCGCGGGAGGCGATCCTCGCGCACCAGATCGCGCGCCCGGCCGCCGTGCGCCGCCCCGAGCGCACGAAGGCCGAGGACGAGCCGGTGGTCGCGCAGCTGAAGCGCTTCCACGCGCACTACAACCGCGTCTACTTCGGCGCGCGGCTGCGCGCGGTGCCGATCCGGCTGTCGAGCCGCATGCGCACGCGGCTGGGGCACTACACGGCGGCGACGCCCACGGGCGACCCGGCGGAGATCGTGATCGGCCGCGAGCACATCCGGCGGCACGGGTGGGAGGAGGCGCTGCACACGCTGCTGCACGAGATGGTGCACCAGTGGCAGGACGAGAGCGGCCACGCGATCGACCACGGGGCGACGTTCCGCAAGAAAGCCCGCGACGTGGGGATCACGCCGTCCGCTCGCCGGCACGTGCTGCCCCGGCGGCAGCGGGCCGCGCCGCCCGCTGCGGCGGCGATCGGGTTGCGGGCCGCCCGAGAGGAGTAGGGCGCTCGGGAGCTCGTCGGGCGGGCTTCGGTGTGTGGGGCGGGGGCCGGGGGTGGGCGCCGGCTCGGAAAATGGCGTGGCGGCTGGCGGCTCCTCGCCGCCGGGCGCCGCCCCCGTGACCGACCCCCGGCACGGCGGCTCGCCCGCGTCGCCCAGGCGACCTCGATCGCAGCAAGGAGACTCACGCGCAGCGGTGAGGCTCCGCAGCGGCCGCGATCGCCGGGAGCCGAAGCCCGCCCCACCGCCCGCGCCGTGCGCACCAGACCAGCCCGAACGGCCCGTCTAGAGCCCGACAGTGAGGTCGGCGTTAGATTCGGGGGCATCCGAACCCGACTCCCATGGCCACTGAGATCGCTCCCCACGAGTCCTACCTCCCGTCGCCGCAGCTCACGCCGCGCGACGGCGACCTGTTCAACATCGACGCCGGGCTGACCGAGGAGGAGCGCGCCGTCCGCGACTCGGTGCGCCGCTTCGTCGACGAGAAGGTCCTGCCGATCATCGGCAAGCACTACGTCGACGGCACCTTCCCGAAGCACCTCATCGCCGAGATGGGCGAGCTGGGCGTCTTCGGCGCCAACCTGCCCGAGGAGTACGGCTGCGCGGGGCTCAACAACGTGCAGTACGGGCTCATCATGCAGGAGCTCGAGCGCGGCGACTCGGGCATCCGCTCGTTCGCCTCGGTGCAGGGCGCGCTCGTGATGTACCCCATCTACGCGTTCGGCAGCGAGGAGCAGAAGCGCCACTGGCTCCCGAAGATGGCCACGGGCGAGGTCATCGGCTGCTTCGGGCTCACCGAGCCGGACTACGGCTCGAACCCCGCGGGCATGATCACCGTCGCGCGCGAGCAGGCCGACGGGTCGTGGGTGCTGAACGGCGCGAAGATGTGGATCACGAACGGCTCGCAGGCGCACGTCTCGGTCGTCTGGGCCAAGACCGTTCGCCACGGCGAGACCGAGGTCGGCGACGAGCGCACGATCCGCGGCTTCGTGGTCCCCACCGACACGCCGGGCTTCCGCGCCCGCGACCAGAAGGGGAAGCTGTCGCTGCGCGCGTCGGACACGTCCGAGCTGATCCTCGAGGACGTGAAGCTGCCGGCCGACGCGATCCTGCCGAAGTCGGGCGGGCTCAAGTCGCCGCTCATGTGCCTGACGCAGGCGCGCTACGGCATCTCCTGGGGCGCGCTCGGCGC
>CBHYLO010000596.1:0-3006 GCA_966128675.1 uncultured bacterium
GGGGGGGGGGGGGGGGCGGGGCGCGGGGGGGGGGGGTTTTGCCCCCCCCCCGCCCCCCCACCCCGCAGCGCCGGCGTCAGCGCCGCCGCTGCAACCATTCGAGTGGATCCACCGCCCGCCCCTGCGGCCGCACCTCGAAGTGCAGGTGCGCGGGCATCTCGGGGTCCGCGGCGCCCACCGTGCCCACCGTCTGGCCCTTCGTCACCGCCTGCCCCTTCCGCACGTCGGCGCGGCCGAGCGAGCCGTAGACGGAGTAGTCGCCGCCACCGTGCTGCACGATCACCGTCAGCCCGTACGTGCCGATCGGCTCCGCGACCATCACCTCGCCCGACGCCACCGACTTCACCGCCGTGCCCTCCGGCGCGCCGATGCCGACGCCGTTCCAGCGCGTCGTCGTGTTGTTCGCGTTGCGCACGCGGCCGAAGCGGTAGAGCAGGGTGCCGTTCACCGGCCAGTCCAGCCGACCGAGGTCGCTCGTCTTCAGCGTGCTCGGCGCCGCGGGCCGCGCGTTCGGGCGCGTCTCGGCGCGGCGACGCGCGCTCTCCAGGCTCGAGATCAGCCCGGCGATGCGCTGCTCGTCGCGCGCGATCTGCGCCAGGCGCTGGCGCGTGCGGTCCGCCTGCTGCTGCACCTGCCGCAGGTTGCGCGCGCCGGCCGACTCCAGCGCGCGCATCCGCTGCTCCTCGGCCGACTTGTCGGCGCGGTTGCGCGCCAGCTCGCCCTGCAGCTGCACCAGCAGCGCGCGCTGGCCCGCGACCGTGTTGCGCAGCTCCTCCACGCGCCGCACCAGCGAGCGGTCGCGGCGCGCCAGCTCGTGCAGGTACTTGTAGCGCGCCACGAGGTCGCCGAACGACGCGGCCGAGAGGTACGCCTCCGCCTCCCACAGCGGGCCGCGCTTGTAGATCTCCACCAGGCGGCGGCGCAGGCCCACCTGCTTGGTCGACAGCTCGCGCTCCGCGCGCTCCAGCCGCGTCGTCGCGTCCTGCACCTCGTCGTCGATCGTCAGCAGCTGCCGGTCGAGCGCGGCCACCAGGCGCGACGTCGCGTCCGCCTGGCGGTCCAGGTTCGCGACCTCCTCGCGCAGGTCGTGCGCCGTGGACTGCAGGGACTTCATGCGCTCTTCCAGCGCGTTCCGCTCCCGCCGCACCCGCTCCAGCTCCTCGCGCTGCGCGCGCACGCGGGCCGCGCTGCTCGGCTGCTGCGCAGGCGCGGGCGCCGCCAGCAGCAGCGCCGCCAGCAGCGCGGTGGGCGCGGCCGCCCACGCCACGCGGGCCCGGCCGGACCTCACTGCCAGCGGCGCCGGTCGCCGCTCACACGGCGCAGCTGCCGGCCCACCGACAGCGTGCTCGCGAGCAGTCCGAGCACGCCGCCGGCGACCACGCCGACGGTCGCCGCGGCCGGCGGCAGGAAGGTCGTCTGCACCACGTAGCGGCTCACCATCGTGTGCGCGACCCACGTCAGCAGCAGCGCCAGCGCGCCGCCCGCCATCCCCTTCAGCGCGCCGTCCAGCAGGAAGGGCAGGCGCACGAACCAGTCGGTCGCGCCCACCAGCCGCATGATCTGGATCTCCTTCGCACGCGCCAGCACGGACATGCGGATCGTCGCGCTGACGATGATCGCCGCCGCGCCGCCGAACAGGAGGCCGAGCGCGAGGCCCGTGACCGCGGCCACCGAGCGGATGCGGGAGAGCTTGCGCACCCACTCCTCGCCGTAGCGCACCTCCTCCACCGACGGCGCCGCGCGCACCTGCGCCGCCACCGTCTCGACGCTCGTCGGGTCGCGGTGGCCCTCGCGCAGCCGGATCTCCAGCGACGCCGGCAGCACCGCGGCGTCGAACACGTCGCGGAACTCGCCCAGCTCGCGCCGCGCGCGGTCCAGCGCCTCGCCCGGCGACACGTACGTCACCGTCGCCACCTGCGGCAGCCGCTGCAGCGCCGACGCGTCGGCCATCACCGCGGCGTCGTCCGCGCTGTCGCGCACGAACGCGCGGATCTCCACGCGCGACTCGACCTCGGCGAGCGCGTGGCGGATGTTCACCGCGACGAGCCCGAACAGCCCGAGCGAGAAGAGCGAGAACGCGATCGTCGCCACGCCGAGCGCGCCGAGCAGCGGCGCGCGCCGCCAGCTCAGCATCGCCTCCTTCAGCACGCGGCTCACGAGATCCCTCCCCGCGGCGGCGTCTCGCGGCGCCGGACCTCGCCCAGCGCCGCGGCCACCGCGTCGGCGGCCGGCGTGCTCGCGCCGCCCTCCGCCGAGTCGTACACCAGCCGGCCGCGGTGCAGCTCCAGCACGCGCAGGTCGGCGCGCCGCACCAGCTCCGAGTTGTGCGTCGCCATCAGCACCGCCGTGCCGCCCGCGTTGATCTCGCGCAGCAATTGGAAGACGCCGCGCGCGGCGCGGTCGTCGAGGTTGCCGGTGGGCTCGTCGGCCAGGAGCAGCAGCGGGCGGTTCACGAGCGCGCGCGCGATCGCCACGCGCTGCTGCTCGCCGCCCGACAGCTCGTGCGGCAGGCTCGTGCCCTTGGCCGCCAGCCCGACCTGCGCCAGCGCGCGCGCCACGCGGTCGCGGATCGCGCCCGGCGGCGCGCCCGTCACCTCCAGCGCGAACGCCACGTTCGCCTCGGCGCTGCGGTCGGGGAGCAGGCGGAAGTCCTGGAACACCACGCCCAGCTTGCGGCGCAGCATCGCCACGTCGCGCGAGCGCGCGGCGTTCGCGCTCTGGCCCGCCACGCGCACCTCGCCCTTCGTCGGGCGCTCCTCCAGGTACGCGAGCTTCAGCAGGGAGCTCTTGCCCGAGCCGCTGGGGCCCGTGAGGAACGCGAACTCGCCCTTCGCGAGGTGGAACGAGACGCCGTGCAGCGCGGTCCCGCTGCGGGGGTATTCCTTGACGACGTTCAGGTAGCGCAGCACTGCGACCTCCGGTACGGCACGCCGCGCCTCAGGCGCCGAGCGCCTGCTCGACGTCGGCGATGAGGTCCTCGACGTTCTCGATGCCGACGCTGAGGCG
>CBHYLO010000597.1:0-3004 GCA_966128675.1 uncultured bacterium
GATCAGCGTGCTCGCGAAGGTCGCCTGCTCACCAATGGTCGGATCGTCGCTCGTGCCGACGCGCTCGTCCAGCCGCGCGGGCGGGAACGCGTCGACGGCCGCCAGCAGCGCGCCGCGCGCGGCGGTCAGCTCGTCGCGCAGCGCGCGCCAGCGCCCCTCGACGTCGCCCGTGGCCTCGGGGGGCTCCGGCCAGTCGCCCTCGCGCGGCATGCCCGCGGGCTGGCCCTCCAGCCGCCGCGTGACCTCGCGCGTCCAGGCCATGAGGTGATGCGTGAGCTCCCAGATGGAGTGCGCGCCGGCGACCGGGTGCGCGAGCGCGGCGCGCGCGTCGACGCCGTCCAGCACGTCGGCGAGCGAGGGCCCGTGCCACGAGTGGCCGTCGAAGGAGCGGCGCAGCACGCTCCGCAGCAGGGGGATCATCGGCGCGACCTCCGGAAGGTGAGTGACGTCAGCGACCCGTGCGGCGCGCGTGCCGCGCGCGGATGCGCGCCGCGCGCACGCGCGACAGCCCCACCAGCACCACGGGCAGCGTCGCCACCATCCACACGCCCGTGAAGATGCGGCGGAAGTTCGGCGGGCGCCGCTCGACGTCGAGCGCGTAGTAGAGCGCGATGGCGATCGCGTGCACCGCGACGACGCCGAGCACCATGTGCAGCAGGTGGCGGCGCAGCTCGGGCGCGGCGGTGATCTTCGGCGGCGTGGGCGCGGACACGGCGATCAGGCGTAGAGGCGCACGATCCAGTCGGCGACGACGGCGGGCCTGTCACCGCCCTCGCGCTCGATGGTCACGCGCCACGTGACCTGCATGCTGCCGTCCTTCGCCGGCTCGGCCGCGCCGACGGCGACGCGGGCGCGCACGCGCGCGCCCACCGGCACGGCGCTGGGGAAGCGCACCTTGTCGAAGCCGTAGTTCACCGTCATCCGCACGCCGTCGATGACGACCGCCCGCTCCACCAGCGCGACGATCAGCGACAGGGTCAGCAGCCCGTGCGCGATGGTCCCGCCGTACGGCGACTCGGCCGCGGCGCGCGCGGCGTCGAGGTGGATCCACTGGTGGTCGTCGGTCGCGTCGGCGAAGCGCTGCACGCGCTCGGGGCAGACCTCCACCCAGTCGCCGACGGCGATCTCCTGGCCGAGGTGCTGGGCGAGCGCGGCGGTCGAGTCGAGGTGCGTGGTGGGCATGCGGCGTTCGATCGCGGGCGAGGGAGGGCGGGGCGGAGCGTGCGCGGGTAAGCTCATCGCGCGGGGCGCGCGCGTCCAGCCGTCGGGCGGCCGCGCCACGCCGCCGCCGCGCTCGCGTTGACAGCGGCCGACCGCGCGCGCGACCTTCCAGCCTCCCCTCCACTCGCCGCGACCGATGTCCCTCCCGACCGCCGCCCGTCGTGCGCGCCGCGGCGTCACGCTGCTGGAGCTGCTGGTCGTGCTGCTCCTGCTCGGGCTGGCCGTCGCGCTCACGCTGCCGCGCATCGCGATCCCGCGCGGCCCCGACGAGGGCGACCCGCTGGCGCGCACCGTCGCGGCCGCGCGCGCGCAGGCGCTGCGGCGCGCCGAGGCGCTGCGGCTGGAGGTGGACGCGGACGGGCGCTGGCGGCTGCTGGCGCGCGACTCGGTGCTGCAGGGCGGCCAGCTGCCCGCCGCCGCGCCGCTCCGCCTGGGCATCTCGCCCCTGGGCGTCTGTGTCCCGGAGCCGGCGGACGACGCGGCCGCGCCGGCGTGGGACGCGGCCGCGTGCGCGCCCGTGGCGCGCGCCGTCGCGCGAGGCGGCGCGTGACGCTGCTCGAGGCGCTGGTCGCGCTGGTGATCCTCGGCCTCGCGGCGACCGGGTTCCTGGAGGGCTTCCGCGCCGGCGGCCGCACCGCGCGCGACGCCGCCGACTGGTCGGCCGCCGTCGCCGCAGCCGAGGTGACGCTGGAGGGCGCGCTGCTGGACGCGCCGCCGCCCGACTCGCTGGCCCGCTGGCAGCCGCGCGTCGCGCGCGAGCCGTGGACCGGCGCGACGCGCGGCCGCGTGGACGTCGTCTCCGCGACCGTGACGCTCCCCGACGGCGGCGCGTTCACGCTGCGCCGCCTGGTGCGCCGCCGATGACGGGCACGCGCGCGCGCCGCGGCTTCACGCTGCTCGAGGTGCTCGTCGCGCTCGTGGTGACGGCGATGGTGGTCACGCTGTCGTACGGCGCCGCGCAGGCGGGCTTCGACACCGAGGCGCGGCTGGCCGAGCGGCGCGCGGCGGCGGACGCGCTGACGGCGTGGCGCGCGCTGCTGGGCGACGCGATCCGCCATGTCGAGCGCGGCGTGGCCGACGACGACGCCGTGTTCGTGCTCGCGGGCGACACGCTGCGGCTGCAGACGCGCGGCGTCGTGCCGCCGCACGGCACCGGCGAGCGCTGGCTGGTGACGCTCGCGCCAACGGCCGAGGGCGTGCGTCTGACCGCGTCGCCGGTCGCGGGCGCGAGCGGCGACGTCGTCTCCGTGCTCGTGCGCGAGGCGCGCGGCGCGCACGTGCGCGTCCTGCCGTACGCCGGCGGTGCGTGGACGGACGCGTGGCCGCGCGCGTCGGCGGTGCCGGCAGCCGTGTCGGTGCAGCTGCTGGACGCCGCGGGCGGCGCGCTCGCGCCGGCGCTGGTCGCGCGCACGCGGCCCGCCGGCGAGGTGGAGGAGTCGCCGTGAGGCCCGTGCGATCGCGCCGCGGCGTCGCGCTGATGCTGGTCCTGTGGCTGGTCGTGCTGCTGGCCACCGTCGGCGCGGCGGTCGCGCTGCAGGCGCGCGGCGCGACCCGCGTCGCGGTGAACGTCCGCGCGCGCGCCGCGGCGCGCTATGCCGCGGAGAGCGGCGTCGAGGCGGCGGTCGCGGAGCTGGAGGCGCAGTTGGCCGCGCGCCCCGATGCGCTGGCGCGGGGCGGCTACCTGAACGCGGTCGACCGTGCGCTGGCGTCGACCGACGCGCAGATCCTGGGCGACGCGCGCTTCCAGGTCGCGCTGGTGGACGCGAGCGCGCGCCTCGACCTG
>CBHYLO010000598.1:0-2993 GCA_966128675.1 uncultured bacterium
CAGCGCGCCCACCGGCCGTTCGAGCTCGCGCGCCGCCCGCCCGCTGGGCCAGAGCGCCGCGAGCGCGCCGCCCATCACCGCCAGCGCGACGAGGAACCCGAGGTCGCGGCGCCGCTGCGCGAGCGCGGGGTCGTCGTCGCGCGCCGGCGCGGCGAACACCACGCGCTCCTCCGGCGACGTGAGCGCCGCGCGGAAGCCCACCAGCGTCTCGGCGTCGCCGACGTGCAGCTCGTCGCTGGCCGTGACCTCCTCGCCGACGCCGACGGACAGCATCTGCGCGGGCGGCAGCAGGCGGCCGAAGGGCGCCAGCTCGACGATCGCCGGATCGCTCGCGCGCGCCAGCACGCCGCGCTCGTACACGAGCAGCGGCGTGCCCAGTCGCTCGGCCAGCGCGCGCAGCGGCGCGGCCTCGGACGACACGTCGGCGGTCGCGGTCGCGCGCAGCGTCTCGCGCACCAGCAGCTCGCGCGACTGGCGGTCGCCCGCCTGCAGCTGGCGATACGACCAGACCGCGAACGCGCTCGTCGGCACGGCGAAGAAGCCGAACAGCGCGAGGGTCAGCCGCGCGCGGTAGCTGCGACGCCACGCGCCGCGCCACCAGCGCCACCAGCGCGGCGCGGCGCCGTCGGCGAGCGCGGGCAGCGCCCACAGCACGCCGACCAGCAGCAGGTCGAACAGCACGAGCAGCGCGCCGCGCTGCACCAGCACGCTGAACGGGCGCAGCTCGATCTCCGCGTGCGCGCGCGTCCAGCCGTTCGGCAGCGGCACGAGCCAGTCGCCGTGCACCTCCGTGCCCTCGCGCTGCCAGCGCGGGCGCACGGACTCGACGCCCGCCGCCTCCGCCGCACGACGCGGGCTCGCGTCGGGGCGCGCCACGCGGCCCAGCAGTGACAGCGCGTACGGCGGATCGCCGGACGGCGGACGCGGAAGGCCGAGCAGCGTCGCGACCGGACTCTCGGGCTGCAGGCGCGTGCGCGGATACAGCAGCACGGTCGTCACGACGCCGCCCGGATGCGGCACCGCGAGCACCGGCGCGACGCCCTGGTCGGCGGCGACGACGCGCAGCACCGGCGCCCGCTCGTCGCGCGCCGCGCGCACCGCCGCGCGCAGCAGCATCGTGTCGACGGGCCAGACCGCGGTCGCGACGCGCGCGACGACCGAGTCCTCCGCCAGCGAGTCGACGGGCGCCCAGCTGGCGAGTGCCACGGGAAACCCCGCGGCCGCCAGCGGCGACTCGGCGAACTTCCGCAGCAGGTCGCCCGGCGCGTAGGGGCGCGCGCGGAGCGCGGCGTCGGGCGCGAGCGTGCGTCCGAGCCGCTCCAGCAGCAGCAGCGCGTCGGGATCCGGCGTGGCGAGGCCCTGCACGTCGCGCAGCGCGAGGTCGACGCGCTTGCGCGCGGTCGCGCTCCACACGAGCGTGGACGCGCCGAGGCCCGCCACCGCCGCTGCGGCGACGAGCACCGCGTTCGTGCGGCGCGTGAGCGTGAGCGCGACGACGGCGACGATCCAGAGCGCGGGATACCAGCCCGGCCAGCCCACCGGCGCCGCCCAGAGCACGGGCCCCAGCAGCGCCGCGATGCCCGCCAGGACGGGCGCGGTGAGCGGATGCAGGCCGCGTCCCGTGCGCACCGCGGCGCGGCCGGCGGCCGCGCCGGCGACCAGGATGACCGCGGCCGCGAGGAAGAGCGACACCTCCCACGCGACCCACAGGCCCACGGGCACGCCGAGCGCGGGCGGCGTGATGCCGCGCGACACCGCGCGCAGGAGGAAGGGCGCGACGCCGGCGATCGCGAGCATCGCGACGGCGGCGACCGCGCGCGACGCGACCGCGCGTCCCGTGCGCAGGATCGCGAACAGCCCGACCAGGAGCACCGCGCTGGTGAGCGCGAGCGCGCCCATGCTGGCGGTGAAGGGGCCGCCCACGGCCGCGAAGTAGAGCGCCGGGTCGAACAGCAGCGTCGCGTTCGACAGCGCGTTGAGCGGCGCGATGGCGATCACGCCGAGCGGCACCAGCAGCGCGCCGAGCCGCCGTCCGAGCGCGGGCGGCCCCTGCCACGCGAGCACCACCAGCACGAACGCCATCAGCAGCAGCGCGGGCGTGCCGCGGCGGCGTCCCTCGTCCACCGCGCGCTGGCGCGCCTCGCCGAGCGACGGCACCAGCGGGCGCGCGAGGACGCCGGACGACGCGCCGCCGACGGACGACCACGCGGAGTCGGCGGGCAGCATCGACAGCCCCGCCTCCACGCGCGCGGCCGAGTCGGCGGCCGCGTCGGCGCGCGTCGTGAACTCGAAGGCGCGCACGCCCGCGTCGTGCGCGATCTCGCGGTCGAGCGGGTCGCCGAGCGTGTCGGCCGGCTGAGCGGCGTGCAGCAGGATGGTGGCGACGGCGCGGTCGCGGCCGTCGGCGGCGTCGGCGTGGAGCACCGTCCACAGCGGCGACGACGCGACCCCGCGCTCGATGGGCAGCGAGTCCGGCCGCAGCCGCATCGCGCCGGCCCACGCCACCGGGACGCCGCGCCGGAGCACCGCGACCGCGCGCTCGGGCGAGCCGTCGATCAGCGGCGCGAGTCGCGCGAACGCGGCGGCGCGCGCGGCGGCGGCTCCCTCGCCCGAGAGGGGTTCCTCGGACGGCGGCCCGATCGCGTCGAGCGCCGCGCGCGCGAGCGCCGCGGCCTCGTCGGTGAGCGCAGCCACGCGCGCGTCCAGCAGGGCGACCGCCTGCGCGCGCGCCCGGCGTAGCACCGCGTCGCCGTCGGCGTCGAGCGCGTCGATGCCGCGCTGCGCGGTCCACGCGGGCACCAGGAACGCGAGGACCGCGAGCGCGAAGAGCGTCGCGCGCAGGTAGGGCCGCGGGCCGCGGCCGACCGCCGGCCAGAGCGCGACCGCCAGGCCGAGCACCGTGGCGGCCGCCCCGAGCGCCACGTACAGATAGCGCGGGTCGCGCCCCCCCCCCGCGGCGCCCCCCACCCCCGCCCCCCCCGGCCGCAGCGCCC
>CBHYLO010000599.1:0-2983 GCA_966128675.1 uncultured bacterium
CGGCATCCGCCAGAGCTGGGAAGCGACGATCCGGGTGCCGGCCGGGCTGACGGCAGAAGGCAGCCGGGACCTGCAGGCACTCATCGACCGGGCACGCGATGCAGCGCTTGCAGTGCTGACTGCTGCAGACCCGGTGCCGGGCGAGCCCCCCCCCCCCCCCCCCCCCCACCCGGGGGGGGGGCCCCGCGGGGGCCGGGGGGGGCGGGGGGCCCGTTGCGCCCCGCCCCCGGCCGCGGCCGGACGCCCCGAAGGGACCCCGGCTCCGCGGCCCGCCCACGGACTCAGTGGCTCACGCCCGCCGTCGCCGGATAGAGCGGGAAGCGCGCGGCCAGCTCGCGCACGTCGGCCCGCACGGCGTCGATCACCGCCGCGTCCTCGGGCGCCTGCAGCACGCGGTCGATCAGCTCCGCGATGCGCGCCATCTCGGCCCCGCCCATGCCGCGCGTCGTGACCGCCGGCGTGCCGATGCGGATGCCGCTCGTCACGAACGGCGACTGCGTCTCCTTCGGCACGGTGTTCTTGTTCACCGTGATGCCGGCCGCGTCGAGCGCCTTCTCGGCCACCTTGCCGGTCAGGCCGCGGTTCCGCAGGTCGAGCAGCATGAGGTGGTTGTCGGTGCCGCCCGAGACGACGTGGAAGCCGCGCGCCACGAACGCCCCCGCCAGCGCCTGCGCGTTGGCGACGACGCGCCGGCAGTAGGTCGCGAACTCCGGGCGCAGCGCCTCGCCGAACGACACCGCCTTGGCGGCGATGACGTGCTCCAGCGGGCCGCCCTGCATGCCCGGGAACATCGCCTTGTCGATCGCCTTCGCGTGCTGCGCCTTGCAGAGGATGATGCCGCCGCGCGGGCCGCGCAGCGTCTTGTGCGTCGTCGACGTCACGACGTCCGCGAACGGCACCGGCGACGGATATGCGCCGACCGCCGCGAGCCCCGCGAAGTGCGCCATGTCGACCATGAAGATCGCGCCCACCTCGTCGGCCGCCTCGCGGAACTGCTGCCAGTCGATGGCCCGCGAGTACGCGCTGTAGCCGGCGATGATCATCTTCGGCTTGTGCTCGCGCGCGAGCGCGCGCATCTGCGCGTAGTCCAGCAGCCCGTCGTCGGTCACCCCGTACGAGACGGCCTTGTACAGGATGCCCGAGAAGTTCACGGGCGAGCCGTGCGTCAGGTGGCCGCCGTTCGACAGGTCCATGCCGAGGAACGTGTCGCCCGGCTTGAGGAAGGCGAGGAACACGGCGGCGTTGGCCGACGCGCCGGAGTGCGCCTGCACGTTCGCGTGCTCGGCGCCGAACAGCTGCTTCACGCGGTCGATCGCCAGCTGCTCCACCTGGTCGACGACCTCGCAGCCGCCGTAGTAGCGCTTCCCGGGCAGCCCCTCGGCGTACTTGTTCGTGAGCGGGGAGCCCATCGCCTCGAGCACCGCCGGCGACACGAAGTTCTCGCTCGCGATCAGCTCCAGCCCCTCGTTCTGGCGCGCGATCTCCAGCTCGATCAGGCGCGCGATCTCGGGATCCGTCTCGGAGAGGGCGGCGCCCGGCGGGCAGCGGTCCCAGTCGGTCCAGTTCTTCACTCGAGCTCCTCGTGCGCGTGCCCGCCGGGGCCCTGCTCGCCCAGGCCGGCGCGGTGGTCGGGGTGGTGGCGCGCGGCCTCCTCGGCCCGTGCCGCGTCCGTCGTCTCGATCTTCTCGATCCGGCGCTCGTGGCGCCCGCCGTCGAACGGCGTCGCCAGCCAGGCGTCCAGAATCTTCTCCGCCTCCTCGTCCGAGAGGAAGCGCGCCGGCAGCACGAGCACGTTCGCGTCGTTGTGCCGCCGCGCCAGCTCGGCGATCTCCGGCGCCCACGCGACCGCCGCCCGCACGTGCGGGTGGCGGTTGGCCGCGTACGACATCCCGAGGCCGGTCCCGCACATCAGGACGCCGCGCGCCGCCTGGCCGCTCGACACGCGGTCGGCCAGGGGGTGCGCGTAGTCCGCGTAGTCGGTGGAGGCGTCGCTCGACGGCCCGAGGTCGTCGACCGCGAAGCCGCGCCGCTCCAGCGCCGCCCGCAGCTTCTCCTTCAGCTCGAAGCCCGCGTGGTCGGCGGCGATGGGAATGCGTTCGGTCATGATTCGTCCTCGCTCAGCGCTCCGCGCCCGGCGCTCGGCCCGTCGCGGCGACGGAGCGAGCGCCGAGCGGCGAGCGCCGAGCGTCGAGGAGGTTGACGGTCAGTTCGCCTTGTTCGGCCACTGCGGCCAGGTCTTCACCATGCTGCGCACCGCGGCGATGCGGCGCTCGGCCAGGCGGTCGGCGGCCTGGTACGTCGGGATGCCGTCCTGCTTGGCGATCTCGAAGACGTTCAGCACCGTGTGGTAGATCTCGTCCGCCTTGCGCAGCGAGCGCTCGCGGCTCCAGCCGGCCAGCTCGCTGTAGACGTTGATCACGCCGCCCGCGTTGGCCACGTAGTCCGGCGCGTAGAGGATGCCCTTCGACTCGAGCTCGTCGCCGTGGCGGTCCTCGAGCAGCTGGTTGTTCGCGGCGCCGGCGACGATCTCCACCTTCAGCTGCGGCAGCGTGCGGTCGTTGATGCCGCCGCCCAGCGCGCAGGGCGCGAAGATGTCCGCCTGCTGGCCGTAGATCTCGTCGGTCGTCGTCGTGCGGGCGCCCGTCTCCGACACGACGCGCTTCACGCGCTCGGGGTCGATGTCGGTGACGATCAGCTTCGCGCCCGCGCGGTGCAGCTCCTTCGCGAGGTGGTAGCCGACGTTGCCGCAGCCCTGGATGGCGATCGTCTTCCCCTCCAGGCTGTCCGAGCCCCAGCGGCGGAACGCCGACGCCTGGATGGCGCGGAAGACGCCGTGCGCCGTCACCGGCGACGGATCGCCCGAGGCGCCGGCGAGGCCCGCGACGTAGTCCGTCTCCATGTGCACGAAGTCCATGTCGCCGGTGCTCGTGCCCACGTCCTCGGCCGTCACGTAGCGCCCGCCGAGCGAGTCGACGAAGCGGCC
>CBHYLO010000600.1:0-2969 GCA_966128675.1 uncultured bacterium
TCGCCCGCGCCAGCACCGCGCGGCCGCCCGCGTCGGAGAGCCGCCACTCGCCCGTCGCCGCGATGCGCGGCGACGCGGCGCCCACGGCGAGCGCGATGCGGACGATGCGGCTGCCCTCGTCGCGCCGGGCGGCAGCCGGCGCTGCGGAGGCCCCGTGCGCCGCGGCGCGCTGGGCGCACCCCTGCAGCAGCCCGGCGGTCAGCAGCGCGGTCGCGCATGCGCCGCCCACGGCCGCGGTCAGGCGGCGGGTCGACGAGCGGGGGCGGACGGAGGGACGAGGTGGCATCGATCGTTGCTGGAGGGGTCCAGCGGGAGGGACGACCGTGATCGGCGGGCGGTTACCCCGCCCCGTGCGAGATGCCGTGCCGGAAACCCGAGCTCACCGCCCGAAGCTACCCACCGTCGAGCCGACCGCCACCATCGGGAGGGCCCGCGACCGCCGCGCGGCCGGCGCCGGCGCGTCGAGCACCCGGCGTGCGGTGGCCGCGAAGTCGTAGTCGTCCACCACCTCGTCGATCTCCACCTCGACGAAGCTGCCGGGCACCGCGTCCGTGTCCACCCAGGTGACGCCGTCGACGTCGTCCGCCTGCCAGGGCGCGCGCGTCATCGCCGGCTCCTCGTCGGTCGCCGCGCGGTCCACCAGCACCGGCACGACGCGCCCGATGCGCTCCTCGTAGCGCTCGGCCGTGATCTCGCGCTGCAGCTCCGTCATGCGCTCCAGGCGCTCGCGCTTCACGACGTCGGGGACGTCGTCGGGCAGGTCGTACGCGCGCGTGCCCTCCTGCGGCGAGTACGTGAACGCGCCCACGCGGTCGAAGCGCGTCTCCTCCAGGAAGTCGAGCAGCTGCTGGAAGTCGTCCTCGGTCTCGCCCGGGAAGCCGACGATGCACGTCGTGCGGATCGCGACGCCCGGCACCGCCTCGCGGAAGCGCGCGGCCTTCTCGCGGATCGTGCGCTGGCGCTCGGGGCGCCGCATGCGCGTCAGCACCGCGTCGCTCGCGTGCTGGATGGGCATGTCGAGGTACGGCACGATGCGCGGGTTGCCGGCGATCACCTCGAGCAGCCGCGGCGTGATCCCCGTCGAGTAGAGGTACAGGTTGCGGTACCAGCTCACCGACGTCTCGCGCAGCAGCGCCTCCAGCAGCTCGGGCAGGCGCACGCCGTCGCGGCGGTCGCGCCCGTAGTGCGCCAGGTCCTGCGCCACGAGGTTGATCTCGCGCGCGCCCTGCAGCTCCAGCAGCTGCGCCTCGCGCACGACGTCGTCGATGGCGAACGAGCGGTGCTTGCCGCGCATCAGCGGGATCGCGCAGAAGGCGCAGCCGTGGTCGCACCCCTCGCTGACCTTCAGGTAGCGCACGTGCGGCAGGTCGCCCGCGTACTGGCGCACGCCCGGATGCTCGGCGATGGGATCGGGCGCGATGACGCCGCGCGCCGCCAGCTCGGGCACCAGCCGGTCGACGTCGGACGCGCCGAGAAACAGGTCGACCTCGGGGAGCGCGTCGACCAGCTCCTGCTTGTGGCGCTGGACCATGCAGCCCACCGCGACCACCGCCTGGCACGCGCCGTCGATCTTCAGCTGCCCCGCCTGCACCAGCGCGTCGATCGACTCCTGCTTGGCGGCGTCGATGAACCCGCACGTGTTGACGAGGATCACCTCGGCCTCCGACGCGTCGTCGGTGGGCGTGGCGCCGTGGGCGACGAGCTGGGCGAGGTAGCGCTCGGAGTCGACGGTGTTCTTGTCGCAGCCGAGGGTGAGGAGGGCGACCTTCAAGGCGGGTGCGGCAGCAGGCGGCGCCGGACGCGACGGGCGGGTTGCCGATCTCGTCCGGAAGTCGCGGTGGATTCGCAACTTAGCCGATGTCGGGCGCGTGCTCAACCGCGAGCCCGAGAGGCCGTCTCCGGGTCAGCGCTGGCGGACCGTGACGGGCACGGCAGTCCAGAGACTGGTGTCGGCGACGGCGATCACGCGCACGTGCGTCTGGCCGACACGCACGGCGCGCAGCAACCCGCCCGCGTCGATGGTGGCGACGGTCGTGTCGGCGCTCCGGAAGCGCACTTCCCGGGACGCGTCGGGCGGCGCATTCGGGGGCTGTGGCTGCATCCCACGAAGACGCACCGTGTCCCCCACAGCGACGTCCACAACGGTCGGTTGGACGACGGGATTGCGCTCGATGATGCCGCCCGGAATGACCGTGATGCTCGCCGACGCGCTGACGCCTGGATTGCCACGCGGCGAGACGATCAGCGTCGTCGTGCCCGTGCGCCGTCCCGTCACCCAACCCAGCGTGTCCACCGATGCCACGGTCGAATCGACCGTGCGGAAGTCGACGCGGCCGTCGGCGGATCCGCACGGCGGCGGGGGCACGAGCGACACGGAGAACTGCACGCGCCCACCAACGGCGAGCGTGGCCGCCGCAGGCGTCACGATCGGGCCGATCGGGATGCACGCGAGCGGGCGAACGGTCGCCGCGACGGACGCCGTCGCGACCCGGCGCCCGTCGGTCGCCGTCGCGGTCACCGTCGTCGTGCCCACGCGCGTCCCCGTCAGCGTCGCGACATCCCCAGCGCCGGCCACGCTGACGACGGAGTCGGGCGTCGCGCTCCACGTCACGCGCGCGTCGGGCAGCGCCTCACCGATCCACTGCACGCCGACGGCGACCTGCCCGCGGACTGAGATCGAGACCGCGGCGGGGCTGGCGGCCAGATGGTACTCGGGGCGCGCGTCGCCGTCGTCGCACGCGGTCAGCGCGAGCGCTGCGTGGACGGCCAGACGGCGGTACGACATGGACGGCGGGATTCGTGGACGACCCGATCACGCCCGGCGTCGCGCGCGACCACCCGCGCAATGTCTCCGCGCCCCACACCGCTCACAAGCCGGGGTGTGGAACGCACGACGGGGGGGGCGCGCACGGGGGCGCCCCCGCCGCCAGCCCCCCCGGGCGGGGGGCGGCCGCACAGGCCGGGCGCCG
>CBHYLO010000601.1:0-2961 GCA_966128675.1 uncultured bacterium
CGACGCCCCGCTGGCGTTCGCGCGCGAGCCGCTCGCGGCCGCGCTGGGCGGGGGCGGGCGGGACGACGCGCGCCGGCGGGGGCCGGAGCGCCGGGGCGCGGACCGGCGCGGCGACGCCCGCCGGTCCGCCGAGCGGCGCGCCAGCGAGCGGCGCGCCGGCGCCACGGGCGCCGAGTCGTACCTCTCCCGGATGCTGCAGGGCACCGGGGACGCCATGCGCGAGGCCGAGCGCGACGGCGTGGCGGGACAGGTCCTCTTCGGCAACCCGAGCGTCGTGCCCACCGAGCCGCTGTACTATCCGCTGACGCCCGCGCAGACCGCGCTCCTGGTGCGCGAGGCGCTGCACGAGGACGAGGCGTTCAACGACGTGACGACGCTCGCCACGGTGCTGAGCGGGCGGCACGCGCGCGGCCGCCTCGTCGCGCGGCAGCCGGGCGTGCTGGCCGGCGTCGCGCTGGCGATCGAGGCGTTCCGGCAGATCGACCCGCGCATCAACGTGCGCGTGGACGTCGTCGACGGCGGCGCGCTGACGCCGGGAATGCCGGTGCTCTTCCTGTCGGGCCACGCGCGCGGGATCCTGTCGGCGGAGCGCGTGGCGCTCAACTTCCTGCAGCGGCTCTCGGGCGTCGCGTCGCTCACGAACCGCTACGTGAAGGCGGTCGAGGGGACGGGCGCGCGCATCCTCGACACGCGCAAGACGACGCCGGGGTGGCGCAAGCTGGAGAAGTTCGCGGTGCGCGCGGGCGGCGGCATGAACCACCGCCTGGACCTCGCGACGGCGGTGCTCATCAAGGACAACCACCTCGCGGCGGTGGACGGCGACGTGGGCTTCGCCGTGCGGCGCGCGCGCGACCTGGCGCCCGAGGGCGCGCGCGTGGAGGTCGAGTGCGACACGCGCGCGCAGGTGGAGGCGGCGCTGGCGGCGGGCGCGGACGTCATCATGCTCGACAACATGTCGCTCGACGACATGCGCGAGTGCGCGGCGCTGTGCGCGGGCCGCGCGATCACCGAGGCGTCGGGCGGCGTGCGGCTGGACACGGTGCGCGCGATCGCGGAGACGGGCGTGAACTGGATCTCGGTCGGCGCGCTGACGCACTCGGCCCCGGCGCTGGACCTCGCGCTCGACTTCGAGTAGCGCGCGACGCGACGCGACGCGTCGCACGGACGACGAACGGACGACGTCGCCGACATCGGGCGGGGCCGCCGGCCGGGGCCGGGGAATTGGGCGGCGCCCCGGGCCGTCCGCGCAGTCACGGGTCGTTCCGCGCGCGCGGGTCGAGGGCGAGCGGGCACGATTCGCGCAGCGCATGGCGCGCTGCAGCTCCAGGCCGCGCGTCCCCACATCCGCGGGGCGCGCCGTCCGTGACGCCCACCGGAGGGACCGATGCCTCGTGCTCGCGTGCTGTCCGCCGTCGCCGCCATCCTGCTGCTCCCCGCCGCCGCCGCCGCGCAGGCGGTGCAGTTCACCGCCAACCTCACGCACGATCAGGAGGCGCCGCCGGGCGGCACGACGCCGCTGACGACCAGCACCGGGGCGCCGCGCCCGCAGTCGTTCGGCACGGCGACGTTCCTGCTGAACGCCGACCGCACCGCGCTGACGTTCACCGCGACGATCTTCAACATCGACGTCACGGGCTCGCAGACCCCGGACGTCAACGACAACCTGACGGCGGCGCACATCCACGCCGGCGCGAACACGCCGCCGACGGCGAACCCGGTGGTGTGGGGCTTCTTCGGCGCGCCGTTCAACGACAACAACCCGAACGACTTCTCGTTCACGCCGTTCGGCGGCGGGTTGGTCGGCGGCACCTTCATGGGCAAGTGGGACGCGCCCGAGGGCAACGGCACGACGCTGGCCGCGCAGCTGACGAACATCTTCGAGGGGCGCGCGTACATCAACTTCCACACGACGCAGTTCGGCGGCGGCGAGATCCGCGGCGCGCTGCAGGTGGTGCCGGAGCCCTCGACGTACGCGCTGATGGCGACGGGCCTCGCCGGCGTGGGCCTCGCGGCGCTGCGGCGTCGGCGCGCGTAGCACAGCGCGGCTGCCGCCGCAGAGCGACGGCAACGGCATTCGCAAGGAAGAAGTCCGATAACGGCTTTGATAGGTGCGGATGGCTCCGCGTGGCGGCGAGGTTCCTCGCACTCCACACGGAGCCATCCGCGCTTGTCCGCTCCTTTCAGATTTCTTCCTTGCAGATGCCGTTCGTCGTTCGGGTCCGGCGCGCCGGACCTGGGTCGATGAACGAGGGACTACGGATGCTCCGGATGAGACGGATCCTGCGGATCACTCCACGCGGCGGCGAGGGCCCGTGCACGACGCGGAGCGATCCGTCTCATCCGCTCGATCCGGAGCATCCGTATCCAGACGAGTAGTTCGTGCAGGCACGGTGCGACGTCGGCCGCCGAGGGCACGGAGCGAATCCGCAGCCCGCAGTCCGCAGCGGTCAGCCGTCAGCGCGCGGGACTCGGCGCCGCCGCCGTCGCTGGCGCCGGTGGCGCGTCGGACAGATGCTCCTGCACGATCACCCACCGTCCGCCGCGGCGCTGGAACACCGCCGTCCACGCCCCCGCGAGCGTGTGCGGCCGATCCTCCGGCGTGCGGTGCGGGATCGCGTACGTCGTCGTCAGCACCGCCGCGTCGGGGCCGAGCACCGTCACGTGCGGCGTGCCGAGGAGGAAGCGCGGGTCCCGCATGTTCTGGCCGACGCGCTCCCAGAAGCGCTGGATCTGCAGCTGCAGCGCGGCGCGCGACGTCGTGACGCGCCCCGCCGCCGCCGAGACCACCGGGTCCTCGGTGGCGTAGAGCGCCATCAGCCGCGCGACCACGTCCGGCCGCGAGAAGTCGTACGCGTCGCGCAGCAGGGTGCCGAGCGTGTCGGCCAGCGCGGCGGCGCGGGCGTCGTCGCTGGCGCGGGCGCTCGCGGCGCGGCCGGCCGCGGCGGCCGGCTCGGCGCTCTC
>CBHYLO010000602.1:0-2956 GCA_966128675.1 uncultured bacterium
TCCGCGGCAGCCGTCGTCGCCACGATCGGCGCCGCCGCCGGCGCGGCGCCGGCGCGCGTGCCGCGGGCGGCCATGATGGCCTCCCACATCGCGTCGCGCGGCACCTGCGCGGGCGGCCGGTGGTAGTCGCGCGCCGCCTCGGCGATCAGGCGGTCGAGCGCGGCCACCTCGGGCGCGTCGTCGTCGTGGTTGTCGGCCGGACCGTGATCCGGCGGCAGGATGCGATTCGTCATGAGACCCACTCCCCGGCGAAGTCCTTCAGCGCCTCGCGCAGCTTGGCGCGGGCGCGGAAGAGCTGCGCCTTCGACGTTCCGGTCGCGACGCCGAGCGCCGTGCCGATCTCCTCGTGCGTGAAGCCTTCCACGTCGTGCATCAGGAACACGGTGCGGTACCCATCGGGGAGCGCGGCGATGGCCTTCGCCAGCCGCTCCTTGAGATCCGGTTCTGCCTCGCGCGTCGCGACGCCCACCGTGAGCGCCTCGTCGAGCGGGGCCTCGCGGCTGCGGTGGCGCTTCAGCTTGCGCAGCCCGTTCAGCGTCACGGAGACGCCGATCGCGTGCAGCCAGGTGCCGAGCGCCGAATCGCCGCGAAAGTCGCCGAGCCGGTCGAAGGCGCGCACGAACGTCTCCTGGGTGAAGTCGCGCGCCAGGTCCTCGTCCCCCGCCATGCGAAACGCCAGGCGGTAGACGCGGTCGACGTGCTGTTCGTAGATCCAGCGCTGCGCGGCCATGTCGCCGGCGGCGGCGCGGGAGATCAGGGACGGTTCGGTCACGGGCTCCAGGCTCGGGCCACGGCGTGCGGGGCGGGTGCGGCCGCCGCGCGCGCCGTGGTGCCTCTCGGACACGGGGTGCGGCGAAACGGTTGCGTCGAGCGCGATGAAGCGGAGGACGGAGTGGCGGAGAACGATGAAGCGGAGGACGGAGCGGCGCGATACGGAAGGGCGGACCCTCCGAGCTCGAAGCTTCGAGCCGAAAGATCCGCCCCATCGTCTCACGCCGTTCCTGTCTCCGCCCTACCGTCCTCCGCCGTTCCGCCCTCCGCCGTGCCGTGCCCTTTCAGTGGTCTATTCCCCGCCCCGTCCGCTCCCGCAGCTCGTCGATCTTCTTGGACGCCTCTGCCTTCGTGAGCTCCGGGTCGAAGTCCTCGCCCGCCTCCTCGGAGAGCGTCTGGAGGTAGGAGGCCTGGGCGCCGGTCATCGTCTCGTCGCCGGTGACCCAGGTATCGGGGTCCTTCTGAGCGTTATCGGGCGTGTCGCGCGGGTCGCGCGTCTCGGGCTCCTGCTTCGCCATCGTGTCCTCTCGGTCCAGGCCAGCCGGCGCGGAGCCCCATCGCCCCGCCGCCATGCCCGGGACCAGGGCAGGATGCGTACCGAACAGACGCCGAACCGCCAACCGGCCGACGGGCGCCTCACCCCGTGGCGCCCGCCTCCGCCGGCGCGAGGGCGGCGTCGGGCTCCGTCTCTTCGGTGGGCTGCATGGCGCCAGCGGAGCGCCAGACGAGGAGCACGAGCGCCGCCGCCGTCGCCGCACCGACGATCGCGGCCGCGAGGTCCGCCGTCGTCGTCGCGTCGCGCACGCCGCGCAGCGCCTCGACGCCCGCGCCGAACAGCCCGCCGAACACCCACGCCGCGACGCTCCCGCGCCCGAACGCCCACACGAGCGCCGCCGCCCCGGCGACGCCCAGCAGGGCGAGGCCGACGGTCGGGGCCAGGCCGCGGTCGCCCTGGAGCGCCGGCGCCAGCAGCACCGCCACCGCCGCCAGCACCGCCACCCGGCCCCCCGGCGCCCGCAGCGCGAGCAGGAGCCCGAGCACGACGATGAGGCCGAGCGGCTGGATCAGCATCGCGGAGGGTGCGTCGAGGAGCTGCGAGAGCCAGGGCAGCCGCTCGCCCAGCGCCGTCGCCGGCATCGCCGGCCAGCCGTCGGGGCGCACGCGGTCGGCCAGCAGCGAGAACAGGAGCGGCGTCCCCGCCAGCCCGAGCCCCGCGATCGCCGCCTCGCGCGCGCCGTCCGGGCCGTCCGGCAGCCAGGGGAGCGCGGCCCGCCGGCGCAGCGCGTCCAGCAGGCTCCACCCGCCGGCCACCATCCCGCCGAACACCGCCGCGCCCAGGATCGCGCTCAGCGCCGCGGCCGACAGGTAGACCGACCAGGGCTGCTCGGTGGGCCAGCTCGTGAAGGTCGCCTCGAGCCTGTTGGCCTGGGTGCCGAGGGTGACCAGCGCCGCCAGGCCGCCCACCGCCAGCGCCCCGCGGCGCCCCAGCCGCGTCCGGCCCGCCGGGGTGTCCTCGCGCGGCGCGCGGCGCAGCGCGCGCATGGCGAGCCCGAAGGCGAGGCCCAGCGCCAGCAGCCCGCCGCCCACCGAGACGGTGAGGCGGCGGCTGGCGCGCTCGCGGTTGGCGCGCTCGACGGCCTCGGGGAGCTTCACGTCGCGCCGCACGTCCACCACGGCGTCGCCCACCACGTCGG
The DNA here is from genome assembly GCA_966128675.1 of uncultured bacterium. GTDB lineage: Bacteria > Gemmatimonadota > Gemmatimonadetes > Gemmatimonadales > Gemmatimonadaceae > Roseisolibacter. The sequence goes on from CBHYLO010000602.1 coordinate 2,466, forward strand.
CGCGGAGGCGGGCGCGGGCGCCGCCGGGGAGCGCGACCGCCGGGTCCTCGTACTCCACCGTCGCGTCCACGCGGCGCGGGCGCGGCACGAGCGTGACGCCGACCTCGCGCAGCCGCGCCGGGTCGGCGCCGCGCGCGCGGAGCGCCGCCGACGCGACCGCGCGCGCCCGGTCGGCGGTGAGCGTGTCGCCGGGCGCGGCCTCGGGCAGCTGGTGCATCAGCTTCCGCACGCGGCCGTCGGGCTGCACCAGCACGCGCCACGACTCCGCGCGCTCCTGCAGCGTGCCGGCGCGGCGCACGTAGCGCACCTCCCACACGGGCCCCGGCGCGTAGCTCGTCGCGATCGCCTGCAGCGCGGCCACCGCGCGCGCGCGGCTCTTCAGCGAGTCGTGCAGGAAGCGCCGCAGCTCGGTCTCGCGGTCGGCGTCGCGCCCCGCCAAAGTGCGCGTCCAGCGCGCGGGCGCGGCGCCGGCGGCGGGGCCCCGGGGGGGC
>CBHYLO010000603.1:0-2955 GCA_966128675.1 uncultured bacterium
ACCTCCGCGCCGTGCGCGAGCAGCACGTCGATCGCGCGCACGGCGTCGGCGCCCGCGGCCGCGTGCAGCGCGCGCGTGCCGTCGCGCGGATGCGCGACCTCGGGCGACGTGCCCAGCGCCAGCAGCGCCTCGACGACGTCGGCGCGGTCGCGGCGCGCCGCCGCGTGCAGCGCGCGCGGCGCCTGCGCCCACGCCGGATGCTCGGCCAGCATGTGGCGCATCGCGCCGCGGTCCAGGCGGAAGCACGCCTCGACCCACGCGTCCTCGCCGGTCGGCGGCGCGGTGGCGGGCGTGTCGCCGGGCGTCGCGCCGTGGCGGCGCAGCAGGTTGGTCATCTCCGACAGCCCGCGCCGCTCGGCCTCCAGGAGCGGCGGGCGCCACGTCACGCGCGGATGCACGGGCGTGGCCGCGTTCGGGCTCGCGCCGTGCTCCAGCATCCACGTCGCGAGGCCGGGGAGGTTCGCGGTGACGGCGGCGTTCAGCAGGTAGTACGCGCCGCGCCCGTAGCCGCCCATGTCGAGCATGGACCATTCGGGATCGTCCCAGTCGGCGCCGCGCCCCTGCCGCACCGAGGTCTCGTGCATCAGGTCGAGCAGCCACACGTCGTCGTCCGACAGCAGGCGGCGCGAGTCGTGGTCGGCGAAGACGTTGTAGAGCACCTGCACGTCGTACGGCGACGCGCCGCGCTCCAGGAGCAGGCGCGCCAGCGCGGGCGCGCGCGGATGCGGCGCCGCGCGCTCCTCGCCGCGGCCGAGGACGAGCGTGAGCGCCGTGTAGTGGATGGACGCGTTGCCGCCTTCCGAGTACGCGTTCGGGTCGGCGCCGTGGTCGAGCAGCAGGCGCGCGATCTCGACGGCGTGGTCGGCGGACGGCGCGTGCGGCAGCCGCGCGGCGCACAGGTAGAGCAGCGGCGGCCAGTGGCGCACGCCGGCGCGGCGGTTGGCGAGCGCGGGGTCGGCGTCGAGGCGGCGCGCGACCTCCGCGACCTCGCCGCAGACGACGGCGGTCAGCAGGTCGTGCCGCGCGATCCCGGGGTGACGGCGCAGCAGGCGGCCGGCCGCGTGGTACGCCATCGCGCGCCGCGGGCCGCCCACGCGCCAGTCGGGCGTCGCGGCGCGCAGGAACGCGGCGACGTGCGTCGCGCTGTCCACGCTCACCCGACCCTCATGCCACGCTCAGCGCCCCGGCCCGAACACCGCGCCGTGCGGCAGCGCGCGCACGACGCCGAGCCCGGGCACGGAGACGCGCGACAGGTCGATCACGGGGAGCGACGCGTCGGCGGCGAGCGCGCCGGTGCCGCGGTCGAGCGTCGCGAGGTGCAGGCGCGCGTCGGTGGGCGCGGCGCCGCCGTCCATCACCAGCCGCGTGCCGGACGCGTCGGCGGCCAGCCAGTGCGGGGACGCGGCGCCGTCGAACGAGAGGCGCGCGACCTCGCGCGGATGCGCGGGATCCTGCACGTCGAGCGTCACGAGCGCGTGCAGCGCGGGCACCGTCTGCACCCACCAGCGGCCGACGCGCGCGGGCACCGCGCAGTTGATGCCGGGGAACGCGTGCACGAACTCCAGCCGCGGCGTGCGCGCGTCGAGGCCCGTGAGCCGGTACATCCCGCACGTGAAGGTGCCGAGCATGACGGTGCGCCCGTCGTCGAGCAGGCGCGGCTCGCCGGGGTAGCGGTGGTGCACGCTGTCGTGCGCGAGCGCGGCATCCTCGTCTTCCGCGCGTGCCTGCCCCGAGCCCTGCGAGGGATGGCCCGCGTGCGCGGGCGCCGGCGGCACCGCGAGCGTGTGCAGCAGCGCGAGGTCCGACAGGCGCCACACCTGCACGTGCACGCCGACGTCGGACGTCATGCTCGTGCTGGTGGTGACGACGCGGTCGAGCGCGGGCACGACCTCGAGGCTGTACGGCAGCAGCGTGGTGGAGTCGACGCCCGGCGCGGCGGCGCTGGCCCAGCGCAGCGGTGTACCATTGCGGCGCAGCTCCGCGATCCCGCCGGGCGCGCCGCCCGCGGTGCGCGTCTGGAAGGTCGCGAGGACGCGGTCGTCGGCGAGCCGCACGAACGAGTGCGGGTCGGCGAGCGGGCCGGCCGTCGTGAAGCTGCCGAGCAGGCGCGGCATGCCGGGCGTGCGCAGGTCGAAGCGGTGCGTGCGCCCCGTGCCGAAGTCGTTGGCGAAGAGCAGCCCGTCGCCGGCCAGCGCGTGCTCGGTGTGGTGCGCGTGGCGGCCGCCCGTGTCGGCGAGGATCGCGTCGGTCACCTGGCCGCGCGTGGGCGACGCGGGGCGCAGGTCGACGGTGAGCAGGACGACGCCGCGCCGCCGCGGCGGCGTGGTGTCGCGGCGCGCCGCGCGCGTCGCGCGGACGGTGCGCGCCGTGTCGGTCGCCGTCGCCCACACGTACAGCCACTCGGTGCGGCGCACGGTCTCGCGCGCGGCCGGCGCCTGGGCGGCGGCGGACGACGCGAGCGTGACGGGCGTCGCGAGCGCGAGCAGCGTGCGGACGGTCGGGCGTCGCATCGGCGGGCGGGCGGATGGGGGGCGCGGCGCCAGGGAGTCGCCGCCCCCGACGATGCGCCCGGCGGCCGTCCCCGGCAAGCGTGCGGGGCGCTGCGGGCGTGCCGGACCGGAACGGCGAACGGCATCTGCAGGGAAGAAGTCCGAGCGGATCGGACAGGTGCGGATGGCGCGATGTGGCGCCGACGGACCTCGCGCCGGTCCCCTTTCCTGTTGGGAGGGATGCGGATGCTCCGGATCCCGCGGATGCGCCGGATCGCTCCACGCGGCGGCGAGGCTCCACGCACTCCGGGGAGCGATCCGCACGATCCGGAGCATCCCAAGCATCCGCATCCTCCCCAACGGCAACGGCAGCAAGGAAGCAATCCGAGAACGGCGGACGAGAGCGGATGGCTCCGCGTGGCGGCGAGCGATCTCGCACTTCACCGGAGCCATCCGCCGTTATCAG
>CBHYLO010000604.1:0-2950 GCA_966128675.1 uncultured bacterium
TCGACCGAATTGCGTCGCGCCGGGCACGGGTCGGCGAACCGGGGGATGCGGATGCACCGGATGGGAACGGATCCTTCGGATCGCTCCGCGTGGCGGCGACGTCCCGTGCACTCCGAGGAGCGATCCGTCGCATCCGCTCCATCCGGAGCATCCGTAGCCAAACGCGTAGTTCGTGTACGCCGGGTACGACGCCGGCGGCCGAGGGCACGGCGCAGAATCCGCAGCCCGCAGCCCGCAGGCCCCAGCCCGCAGCCCGCAGCCCGCAGCCCGCGAGCCGAAGGTCTTGCGGTCCCCCGCTCCGCACCGCATTGCGTACGCACCACCCCACACCCCACGCCACGCATGCGCCGACTCGTCGTCACCACCCTCACGCTCTGCGCGCTCGCCACCACCGCTGCCGCGCAGCCGCCGCAGGGGATGGATCAGCCGCCGAAGAACCTGAAGGTGCTCCCGAAGGACATGCCGATGCGCGCGGTGCGCGACACCATGGCGTCGTTCACGCGCGCCCTCGGCGTGCGATGCACGTACTGCCACGTCGGCAAGGAGGGCGAGCCGCTGAACACGTACGACTTCGCGAGCGACGAGAAGACCGAGAAGCTCAAGGCGCGCGAGATGCTGCGCATGGTCGCCGCCATCAACGGCGAGCACCTGCCGAAGGTCCCGCAGCGCAAGTCGATCGCCGTCTCGTGCATGACCTGCCACCGCGGCCTGGCCGAGCCGCGCCCGCTGCAGCAGGTGCTCCTCTCGGCGTACGAGGCGGGCGGGATCGACTCGGCGGAGGCGCGCTACCGCGCGCTGCGCACGCAGTACCTCGGGCGCGCCGCGTACGACTTCGGCGAGGCGACGCTGGCCGACGTGGCCGCGGCGCTGCGCGCGCAGAACCGGCTGCCCGACGCGGTGCGGCTGCACCTGCTGAACACGCAGATGCTGCCGACGTCGGCGTTCGCGTTCCGGCAGGCGGCCGGCGCGCAGCTCGCCGCGGGCGACACCGCCGGCGCGCGCGCGAGCCTCGAGAAGGCGCTCGGCCTCAACGCCGGCGACCAGCAGGCGCGCCGGATGCTCGACGCGCTGAAGCCGAAATGAGGGCACGGCCCTGCTTGACGCGCCGCCCGCCGGGCCGTAGCCTGCGGTCCATGACGCCGCGCCTCGACGCCCGCCTCGCTCGATTTAGCTATCCGCGCCCCTCCAGGGCCCGCGGCCGAGCCGGCGTGCGCGCGTAGACGCGACGCGACCGTTCACTGCGCCGGGGCCCGTGGAGCTGCATCCACGGGCCCCGGCGCCTTTTCGCGCCCCGCGCCCGCCCCGCCGGCGCCGCGCGCTCCGGCACGGTCGCCCCTCACCAGCCGGAGCCCGCCATGCTCGTCGTCACCACGCCCGACATCACTCCCGCGCAGCTCGACGCCATCCGCGAGCACGTCGAAGCCGCGGGGCTGCGCACCCACGTCATCCGCGGCGAGCAGCGCATCGTCGTCGGCTGCATCGGCGACGACGCCGCGCTCGTCGAGGACGGCCTCGCCGCGATGCCCGGCGTCGAGTCGGTGACGCCGGTGCTCAAGCCGTACAAGCTCGCCGCGCGCGAGTTCTCCGCCGGGCCCACGCACGTGCGGCTGGGCAGCGCCGCGCGGCCCGTGCTCGTCGGCGGCGAGGCGATCGCCGTCATCGCCGGCCCGTGCTCGGTCGAGGGCGAGGCGATGCTGCTGGAGACGGCGCACGCGGTGCGCGCCGCGGGCGCGGTCGCGCTGCGCGGCGGCGCCTTCAAGCCGCGCACGTCGCCGTACGCGTTCCAGGGCCTCGGCCGCGAGGCGCTGGTGATGCTGGCCGAGGCGCGCGCGCGCACGGGGCTGCCCGTCGTCACGGAGGTGATGGATCCGCGCCTCGTGGAGCTGGTCGCGGAGCACGCCGACGTGCTGCAGATCGGCGCCCGCAACATGCAGAACTTCGCGCTGCTCTCGGAGGTGGGACGCGTGCAGCGTCCGGTGCTGCTGAAGCGCGGCCCCAGCGCGACGATCGCCGAGCTGCTGATGGCGGCGGAGTACGTGATGGCGCAGGGCAACCGCGACGTGATCCTGTGCGAGCGCGGCATCAAGGGCTGGGACCCGGCGACGCGCAACACGTTCGACCTCGCGGCGGTGCCGGTGCTGAAGGCGGAGACGCACCTGCCGGTGCTCGTCGACCCGAGCCACGCGGCGGGGCGCGCGGACTTGGTGCCGGCGCTCTCGTGCGCGGCGCTCGCCGCGGGCGCGGACGGCCTGATCGTGGAAGTCCATCCCTCCCCTGCGGATGCACGCAGCGACGGCCCGCAGTCGCTGGACCTGCCGGCGTTCGACGCGCTGATGGCGCGCCTGCGCCCGTTCGCCGCGGCGGCGGGCCGCACGCTGCCGGCCGTGGAGGGCGCGGAGGTCGCGGAGGTGGCCGCGTGAGCACCGACGCGGGCGAGGCGCCGGCGGCCGCGCTCGCGCGATTGCGCGGCGAGATCGAGGCGGTGGACGCGCAGCTGGTGGCGCTGGTGGCCGCGCGCACGCGCCTCGCCGCCGACGTCGGCGCCGCCAAGCGCGCCCTCGGCCGCCCCACGCTGGACCCGGTGCGCGAGGCGGCCGTCGTGCGCCGCGCGGCCGAGCTGGCGCGCGACGCCGGCCTCGCGGACGAGGAGGCCGTGCGCGCGATCTTCTGGCAGCTGATGGCGCTCGCGCGACGGGCGCAGGAGTAGCGGCTGCTGCGGGCGGCGGGCTGCGGATCGGCTCCGAGCCCTCGGCGGTCCGCGTCGCACCCTGGCGGCCATGACTACTCCGTTGGCTACGGATGCTCCGGATCGAGCGGATGAGACGGATCGCTCCACGTGGCCCACGGAGCGTCGCCGCCTCGGGGAGCGATCCGGATGATCCGTTCGCATCCGGAGCATCCGCATCCCCCGGTTCGCCGACCCGTGCCCGGCGCGACGCAATTCGGTCGA
>CBHYLO010000605.1:0-2943 GCA_966128675.1 uncultured bacterium
CTCAGCTGGATAGAGCGTCTGGCTACGAACCAGGAGGTCGCACGTTCGATTCGTGCAGGGCGCACCACTCCACACGTCGTTCGGCGTGGGGGCCCTGCCCGCGGTCAGCCGGCGGGGGGCGGGGCGCGCGCGCGGGGGGGGGCGGGGCTGGGCGGGGCGGCGCGCGCGCCACCCCCCGGCCCTGCCAGCATCACTTCGCCGGCGGCGGCAGCTCGGCGACGAGGCGCATCGCGATGGAGATCTCGTCGAGCTGGTAGTGGGGCCGCAGGAACGCGACCGCGCGGTACACGCCCGGCTTGCCCGGCACCTCGACGACGTCCACGCGCGCCTCGGAGAGCGGCTTGCGGGCCTTGATGATGCCCGGCGCGTTCTCCAGCGCGACGTACTGGTTGATCCACCCGTTCAGGAACGACTCGATCTCGGTGCGCGACGTGTAGCCGCCGATCTTGTCGCGCATCATGACCTTCAGGTAGTGCGCGAAGCGGGACGTGGCGAAGATGTAGGGCAGCTGCGCCGACAGGCGCGCGCTCGCGCTGGCCGCCGGCTTGTCGTAGACCTTCGCCTTCTGCGCCGACTGCACGCTGAAGAACGCGGCGTTCGGCGTCCCCTTCTGGTGCACGAGCGGCGCGAAGCCGAGGTCGGCCAGCTCCTTCTCGCGCCGGTCGGTGATCTGCACCTCGGTCGGGCACTTCATCACCAGCTCGCCGGCGTCGGTGCGGAAGTTGTGCACCGGCAGCCCCTCGACCAGCCCGCCGCTCTCGACGCCGCGGATCGACGCGCACCAGCCGTAGAGCGCGAACGCCTTGTTGACGTTCGCCGCCAGCGCGTACGCGGCGTTGCCCCACAGGTACGCGTTGTGGTCGGTGCCGTCGACGCGCTCCTCGTAGTTGAACGCCTCCACCGGCACGGTCGCGCTGCCGTACGGCTCGCGCACGAGCACGCGCGGCGCCGTCAGCGCCACGTAGCGCGAGTCCTCGGTCTGGCGGAACGCCTTCCACTTGGCGTACTCCGTCGTGTCGAAGACCTTGGCGAGGTCGCGCGGCTGGTCGAGCTCCGAGAAGCTCTCGAGGTTGAACATCGCCGACTCGGCCGCGGTGATGAACGGCGCGTGCGCGGCCGCCGCCACCTGCGAGACCTTCTCGAGCAGCTCGATGTCCTGGCCCGTCTTGTCGAAGTAGTAGTCGCCGACGAGCGCGCCGAAGGGCGTGCCGCCGAAGACGCCGTACTCCTCCTCGTACACCTTCTTGAACAGCGCGCTCTGGTCGAACTCGGGGGCGCGCTGCAGGTCCCGGAGCAGCTCCTTCTTGCTCACGTTCATGACCTTGATCTTGAGCGTCGTGCCCGTCTCGGACTGGCCGAGCAGGTACTTCAGCCCGCGCCACGACGCCTCGAGCTTCTGGAACTCGGGGTGGTGCAGGATCTCGTTGAGCTGGATCGAGAGCAGGTGATCGATCTGCGCGATGCGCGCGTTGATCATCGTCTCGGTGTCGCGCGAGACGGTCATCGACCCCTCGAGGACCTGCGCCACGAACTGCTTGACGAGGTCCTTGCCGCGCTGCTGCGTCTCGACGTCGCGCCCGACGCGTCCGTCCTGGACGATCTGGTCGAGGAGCGAGAACTCGGCGTCGGCGGTGTAGCCCGCGGCCTGCTGGCCGGCCTGGGTCTCAGCCATTGTTGCCGCCCTCCGTGATCCCGAGCTCCGAGCGGAGCTTGTTCATCTTCTCGGCGTCGCCGAGCGTGGCCTGCAGGACCTCGTCGAGCTTCTCGTTGGTCTGCAGCGAGCCGCGCAGGTCGGCGAGCTGGGTGCGCAGGTCGAGCAGCTCCTTGAGCGGCTTCACCTGGCGCGCGACGGCGTCGGGCGAGAAGTCGTCGAGGCTGCGGAAGTTCAGGTCGACGCCGAGCTTGGGCGCGTCGGCCTCGTCGCTGAGCTTGTTCTCGACGGTGAACGCGAGGTGCGGCTTCATGCTGGCGAGCACGTCGTCGAAGTTGTCCGGCGTGACCTCGACGAACTTCCGGTCCTTGAGCTTCGCCAGGGGCTCGGTCGGCTGGCCGGTGAAATCCCCGAGCACGCCCATCAGGAACGGCAGCTCCTTCATTTCCATGGCGCCACCGGTCTCGACCTCGTACGAGATCTGGATCCGCGGCGGGCGCACGCGCTCGAGCTTCTTCTGGGTACTGTCGGCCATGAAGGACTCCTGCAGGGATTGCACGGGGATTGCGTAGGGAGAGCGAGCGCTCCCCCCGCAGCGTCTGGGCGCGCACGACGACACGGCGGTCGCCCCGCGATGCGCGACCGCCGGCCGTCGTGCGCGAGACGGCCAAGGGCGCCCCAGAGTGTAGCCGTGTGACAATGAAGTCAAGCGAATCCGCGCCACAGTCGCGCCGAATCGCGGCCGCGGGCGCATTCGTGACGGCGCCGACCCGCGCTGACGCTTGATTCTCGCCGCGCGCACGCTACGGCGCATAGGTCATTCGACCTGCCGCGCGCGGAGCCGCGCGCCGGGCGGCCGCCACCGCCCCGACACCACGCGGCCCGGAACTCGCGCTGCACGGCCGTGGACGCCGTCCGCCGCCGATGATGCTCACCCGTCTCGCCGCCACGCCGCCGCTCCGGGCCGACGCGCCGCCCGCCGGCATCGCCCGCGCGCTCGCCGACCTGGTGGACGCGCCGCACCGGGCGCTCGCGCACGCGGCCGGCCCCTGGCTCGCGCCGCCGCTCTCGCCGCGCCTCGTCACCCCGCCGGCGCTGCTCGCCCTCGTGCGCGCGCTCAGCGGCCGGATGATCGTCACCAACCCCACCGCCGTCGTGCGCCTGCCGCTGGCCGTGGGCCTGCTGGCGCGCGCCGTCCTCCGGCGCGCGCTCGCCCCGGCGACCGCCACGCCCCCGGCGGCCGAGAGCGTGGAGGACGCCCGCGACGTGCGCGTGCGCGCCGCGCAGCGGCG
>CBHYLO010000606.1:0-2938 GCA_966128675.1 uncultured bacterium
GCGCGTTCGACCTCGCGAGCGACGCCGTCGCGCCGCCGCCCGGCGAGGACGCCTCGACCGACCCCGCGCAGGCGTTCGCGGAGGCGCGCGCGGCGCTCGGCGCGCTCGCGGCGCGGCGGTCGGAGCTGCGCGCGCGGCTGGACGCGCTGGTGGCGCGCGTCGGCGACGACGCCGGCCTGCGCATCCGCCACCACGGCGACTACCATCTGGGCCAGGTGCTGCGCGGCGCGGACGGCACGCTGGCCGTCATCGACTTCGAGGGCGAGCCCGCGCGCCCGCTGGCCGAGCGGCGGGCGCGCCACTCACCGCTGCGCGACGTCGCGGGCATGCTTCGTTCGTTCGGCTACGCGGCGGCCGCGGCGCTGCGCGACGTCCCCGGCGACGCCGGCGCGGCGCCGCGCGCCGACGCCTGGGAGGCGGCCGCGCGTGGCGCCTACCTCGACGGCTACTTCCACACGGCGGCCGACGCGCGGCCGTCGTATCTTCCCCGCAGCCGCGTCGCGGCCGACGCGCTCGTGCGGGTGTTCGAGCTCGAGAAGCTCTTCTACGAACTACGCTACGAAGTGCGGAACCGACCCGACTGGCTCGCCATCCCGCTGCGCGGGCTGCAGGCCCTCCTGGCCGCCGAGGTGCGCTGATGCGCACCTGGCCCGGCCAGCCCTTTCCCCTCGGCGCCACGTGGGACGGCGCGGGGGTGAACTTCGCCCTCTTCTCCGAGAACGCGACCGGCGTCGACCTCTGCCTGTTCGACGCGCCCGACCAGCCGCAGGAGCGCATCCGCATCCCGATGCGCGAGCGCAGCGACCAGGTGTGGCACTGCTACCTGCCCGACGTGCGCCCCGGGCAGCTGTACGGCTACCGCGTGCACGGTCCGTACGCGCCGGAGCAGGGCCACCGCTTCAACGCGGCCAAGCTGCTGGTCGACCCCTACGCCAAGGCGATCAGCAACACGATCGCGTGGAGCGACGCGCTGTTCGCCTACAAGGTGGGCGGGCCGCGCGAGGACCTGGAGCCCGACCTGAACGACGAGACGTCGGGCGCGCCCAAGTCCGTCGTCGTCGACAACGCCTTCACGTGGGAGGACGACCGGCCGCCGCGCACGCCGTGGAACCGCACCGTGATCTACGAGTGCCACGTGAAGGGGATGACGATCCAGCACCCGGACGTCGACCCGTCGCTGCGCGGCACCTACCTCGGCCTCGCGTCCGATCCGATCGTCGAGCACCTGCTCTCGCTCGGCGTGACGGCGGTCGAGCTGCTGCCCGTGCACCACTACGTCGTCGACCGCCACCTGGCCGAGCGCGGGCTGACGAACTACTGGGGCTACAACTCGATCGCCTTCTTCGCGCCCGACATCCGCTACGCCACGTCGGAGGCGCGGTACGGCCAGCAGGTGTACGAGTTCAAGACGATGGTGAAGAAGCTCCACGCCGCGGGGATCGAGGTGATCCTCGACGTGGTCTACAACCACACCGGCGAGGGGAACCACCTGGGGCCGACGCTGTCGCTGCGCGGCGTGGACAACCGGGCGTACTACCGCCTGATGCCCGACAATCCCCGGTTCTACATGGACTTCACGGGGACGGGCAACTCGCTGAACATGATGCACCCGCGGACGATCCAGCTCATCATGGACTCGCTCCGCTACTGGGTGACCGAGATGCACGTCGACGGCTTCCGCTTCGACCTCGCGCCGGTGCTGGCGCGCGAGCTGTTCGACGTGAACCGGCTGTCGGCGTTCTTCGACATCATCCACCAGGATCCGGTCCTCAGCCGCGTGAAGCTGATCGCGGAGCCGTGGGACATCGGGCCGGGCGGCTACCAGGTCGGCAACTTCCCGGTCGGCTGGGCCGAGTGGAACGGGAAGTACCGCGACTGCATGCGCCGGCTGTGGCGCGGCGACCCGAACGTGGTCGGCGAGGTGGCGTCGCGCCTCTCGGGCTCCAGCGACATCTACGCCTGGAGCGACCGCGCCGCGTACGCGAGCGTCAACTTCGTGACCGCGCACGACGGCTACACGCTGCGCGACCTCGTGAGCTACGAGCAGAAGCACAACGAGGCCAACGGGGAGGGGAACCGCGACGGCCACGACGACAACCTCAGTCGCAACTGGGGCGCCGAGGGCGAGACGGAGGACGCGCGCGTGATCGCGCGCCGCCGCCGCGCGATGCGCAACCTCATCGCCACGCTCGGCTTCTCGCAGGGCGTGCCGATGCTCTCGCACGGCGACGAGATCGGCCGCACGCAGCGCGGCAACAACAACGCGTACGCGCAGGACAACGAGCTGTCGTGGGTGGACTGGAACCTGGAGCCGTGGCAGCGCGAGCTGCTCGACTTCACGCGCCGCGTCGTCGCCATCCGCCACGTGCATCCGGTGCTGCGCCGCCGCAGCTTCTTCCGCGGCCGGCCGGTGGGCGCCGCCGGCGTGAAGGACCTCACCTGGCTGCGCCAGGACGGCCAGGAGATGACGGATGCCGAATGGCACGACGCCAACCGCCGCGTGCTCGGCATGCTGATCCACGGCGAGGCGGCGGACGAGACCGACGACCGCGGGCGGCCGGTGCGCGGCGACACCATGCTGCTGATCATCAACGCGGGCTTCGATCCGGTCGACTTCACGCTGCCGGCCGTCGCCGGCCCGGGCGCGTGGACGAAGCTGATCGACACGGTCGAGGGGCAGGTGGAGCCGGCGACGGGGCCGACGCTCGGGCTGGAGGGCTTCTCGCTGGCGCTGCTGCGCCACGGCGTCGAGCGGCGCGTCGGCTGGACGGGCGCGACGGCGGAGAGCGCGGCGCTGGTCAACGCGGCGACGGTCGGCGGCGCGAGCGGGCTCGCGGCGGCCGAGCTGTCGCTGCTGGGCATCGGAGGGCTGACGCCATGAGCGACGAGCGCCGACCGCCGCGCGGGCGACGCGGCCAGGGCTCCAAGCGCGCCGTGC
>CBHYLO010000607.1:0-2925 GCA_966128675.1 uncultured bacterium
ATCCGCGACGCGCCCCACTCCAGCACGCGCTCGCGCATCGGGCGGTGCCGGAAGACGTCGAGCGTCACCTCGTGCGCGTACGGCAGGTCCGACTCGAACAGCCGCTCCATCCCGCACGCCACGCCGCGGTCGTGCACCATCAGCACGGTCTCGTCGTTGAACGCCATCGAGCGGTTGTCGAAGTTGTTCGTGCCGACCGCGGCCCACACGCCGTCGGCGACGAGCGTCTTGGCGTGCATCATCGCCGCCGAGTACTCGAACAGCCGCACGCCGGCGCGCAGCAGCGCCTCGTACTTGGTGCGCCCGGCCCAGTAGGTCGTCTTCACGTCGCTCTGCCGGTCGGGCGCGAGGATGCGCACGTCCACGCCGCGCTTCGCCGTCTCGGCCAGCATGCCGCAGAAGTGCTCGTCGGGGACGAAGTACGAGTTGCTGATCCACAGCCGCTCGCGCGCGCCCGCGATCGACAGCGCCATGAACCGCTCCGCCGGCGTGGAGCCGAGGGTGGGCGAGCAGTGGAGCAGGCCGGCCCACGCCTCCTCGCCGGCGCGGCGCGCGGGCTCCGGCTCGCCGTCCTCGCGCAGCGGGAAGAACACGTCGCCCGCCAGCAGCTCGCCCGTCGCCTCCGCCCAGCCCGCGGCGAACGTGGCCTGCAGCTGCAGCACCGCCGGGCCCACGAAGCGCGCGGTCGTGTCGCGCCACTGGTCGCGATGGCGGCCGTCGCCGTACCACTTGTCGTCGATCCCGAAGCCGCCCGTGTAGCCGATGCGGCCGTCGACGGTGACGACGCGGATGTGCGAGCGATGCTGCACCTTGTGCAGCTCCCAGGGGCGCGTGGGGCGGAAGACCGCGACGCGCACGCCGGCCTGCCGCAGCCGCTCCCAGTACTCCTCGGGCACCGGCGCGGACCCGAACGCGTCGCGGAGGAAGAGCACCTTCACGCCGGCGCGCGCGCGCTCGATGATGATCTCCGCGAACTCGTCGGCCATGCGGCCGCCCTGGCAGTAGTACAGCTGCAGCGTGATCGAGCGCTTCGCGCCGCGCAGGTCCTCCCACAGCTTCGGATACAGGTCGTCGCCGCACGAGTAGACGCTCACCGCGTGGCCGGGGCGCAGCTCGGTCTTCGTGAGCAGCTCCACCGTCGACCGGAACTCCTCCTCCGCGGCGCCGGGCAGCTCGCCCCCCGAGGAGGCGCGTACGCGCCGCACGGGCGTGCCGCGCGTGATGTAGAGCGCGCCGATGATCGCCAGCAGCAGCAGGACGAGCGTCGCGAGGCCGCCCGCGACGTAGAGGAGCCAGGTCATGGTCGGGTGCACGAAGGCCGCGAGCCACGACGGTCGCCGTGGCCCACGCCTGACGCCGGCATCAAGGGAAAGAACCGGGCCAGCCCCGGAGCCGCCCCGGCCGCGTCCCTCAGGCCCCGTCGCCCGTCGCCGCCGGCACCTCGGCCGGCACGTGGTAGCGCTCCTCGCGCACGGGGCGGAAGCCGCGCCCCAGGTAGTTGGGCAGCGCCGCCGGCCCGTCGAGGGTGCAGGTGTGCAGCCAGACGCGCGTCGCGCCCATCGCCCAGGCGGCGCGCGCCGCGTGCGCCAGCAGGGCGCGCCCCCACCCGCGGCCCTGCGCGTCGGCGAGGAGGCCGAAGTACACGATCTCGACGCCGCCCTCCGCGTCGCGGGCGAGCTCGTAGTAGCCGGCCGGGCGCCAGTCGGCGTCCGCCCCGTCGCGCCGCTCCAGCACCCATACCGCCACGTCGTCGCGCGCCAGCCACGCGGCCAGCTCGGCCTCGCTCCAGGCCAGGCGGTCGCGCCACCGGTAGGCCCGCCCCACCGCGTCGTACAGCCAGCGGTACTCGGCCGCCGTGCACCCCGGGCGCGGCACGACGCGCACCTCGGGCGGCCCGGCGGGGAAGTCGGCCGGGCGCAGCTGCTCGGGCGTGGCGAGCTCGAGGTAGGTGCGCACCACCTCGAGCGGGTCGGACGCGGGCTCGGTCATCGGAGGTCGGGGGCTGGATCGGACCGGTGGGTCCAGGTTCGTGCGCGCCAAGCGGCACAGATGCTGGGGGCCGGCGGTGCGGCCTTCAGGATAACCTGCGGCGCGCCAACGGCATACGATCCGGGACCGATCACCGCTTGACGTTTGGACCAGTCGGTCCTAATATACCGGCCGTGAATGACCGCCGCACCCAAATCGTCGATGCCGCCGCGCATCTGATCGGCCAGCGCGGCTACGCGCCGACCTCGGTCGAGGACGTCATCCGGGAGGCGGGGCTGAGCGGGAAGAGCCACTTCTACCACTACTTCCGGTCGAAGGAGGAGCTGGGCTACGCGGTGCTGTCGCGGCAGTTCGAGCGCTTCGCGGAGCGCGGCCTGGCGATCCTGCGCGAGCCGATGATCGACCCGCTGGAGCGGCTGGCGCTCTTCATCGACACGCTGGTGGCGCTGCAGATCGCGCGCGGCTTCGCGGGCGGCTCGCCGTTCGGCTCGCTGGCGGCGGAGCTGGCCGACGCCCACGAGGGCTTCCGCAAGCGCATCGAGCTGGTCTTCGCCCGCTGGTCGGCGCAGCTGCAGTCGCTGCTCTGGGAGGCGCGCCCGCAGCTGCACGACGAGGTGGACACCGGCCGGCTGGCGCGGTTCGTCATCGCCACGCTGGAGGGCGCGCTCCTGATGTCGCGCGTGGACCGCGACCCGGCGGCGCTGCAGGGGATCGCGCACGACCTGCGGCGCTTCGTCGCGATGCACGTGCGGGAACCGTCGGCGGCGCTGACCGCGGCCCCCGCGCCGGTGTCCGCGCCCGTGGCCGCGCCGGTGGCCGCGTCCGCGGCGCCGGAGGCGGGCGACGTCCGCGCGGCGCGGTCGGCGAGCGGCTGATGCACGGCTGAGCGGTGCGAGCACGCGTCGTCCATCGGTGCGCCCATCCCGGGCGACCGCT
>CBHYLO010000608.1:0-2924 GCA_966128675.1 uncultured bacterium
CGCCGAGCCGCCTCGCGGCGTACGTCGTCGGCGCGGTCGCGCTGCTCGCGCTCGGGGCCGCGGGCGTGCTGTTCGCGCGGCAGCGCGCGCGCGGCGACGCCGGCCCGCAGATGGCCGCCGCGGTGAGCGACTCCGCGCGGCGCGCGGCGGCCGATTCGGCGCGCGCGGCCGCCGCGCCGCCGCCGCCCGACACGCTGCCGAGCCTCGTCGCCGAGAACGGCGCCGACACGGTGGACCGCGCGATGTACACCGTGCAGACCAACTCGGCGAGCACGGAGACGTCGGTGCAGCTCCCCACGAGCGTCGACCGCGCGACGCTACCGGCGCAGGTGATCGCGCCCGTGCTGCTCGAGAACCGGCCGTGGTTCTACGCGTACGTCGGCGCGTTCCGCACGCGCGAGGAGGCCGAGGCGCTGCGCGACAGCCTCGCGTCGCGCCGCGTGCTGGGCGACGAGTCGGGCGTCGTGGAGCGCACGCCGTTCGCGTTCCTCATCGCCGACAGCGTGCCGGCCGCGCAGGCGCCGCGCCGCATCGCGGAGCTGCGGCGCCGCGACATCCCGTCGTATCCGCTCGCCCGCGGCAACGGGCTCGTGGCGCTGTACTCCGGCGCGTTCCGCACGCAGGACGAGGCCGCGTTCCACGCGCGCAGCCTCCAGGCGGCGGGCATACGTCCGCGGCTGGTCTATCGAACCGGGAGAAGTCTGTAAGTGCGCCTGACCAAGCTGGAGCTGCAGGGCTTCAAGAGCTTCGCCGACCACACGTTCCTGCAGTTCGACAAGGGCGCGACGGCCATCGTCGGGCCGAACGGCTGCGGCAAGTCGAACGTCTCCGACGCGATCCGCTGGGTGCTCGGCGAGCAGCGCGCGCGCATGCTGCGCGGCGGGAGCATGACCGAGGTCATCTTCCAGGGCTCGTCGGCGCGCCGCCCGGTGAACGTCGCCGAGGTCTCGCTGCACTTCGACAACCGCGAGGGCACGCTGCCGGTGCCGTTCAAGGAGGTCGTCATCACCCGGCGCCTGTCGCGCTCGGGCGAGAGCGAGTACTTCCTGAACCGCACCGCCTGCCGCCTGCGCGACATCCAGGACCTGATGCGCGGCACGGGCCTGGGCGCGGACTCGGGCGTGGTCATCGAGAGCAAGATGATCGACGCGCTGCTCTCGGACCGCCCCGACGACCGGCGCGAGCTGTTCGAGGAGGCCGCGGGCGTGGGCCTCTACCGCGACCGCCGCCGCAGCACCGAGCGCCGCCTCGAGGAGACGAGCGTCGACCTCTCGCGCCTGGACGACCTGATCAACGAGGTCGCGAGCCAGACGCGCGCGCTCGCCCGCCAGCGCAAGCGCGCCGAGCGGCACGCCGAGCTGACCGCGCGCCGCTTCAACGTCGAGCTGACGCTGGCCGGCCGCGAGATGGCGGAGTGGAAGGACGAGCTGGCGCGCCTCGACGCGCGCCTGGCCGAGCTGCAGCTGCTCAACCCGCAGGCCGAGGCGACGCTCGCGGAGTTCGAGCGCGCGCGCGAGAGCGCGCAGCAGACGCGCGCCAACGCTGAGGCGCAGCGCGCGGAGCTGGCGCGCATCGTCGCCGGCGAGCGCCAGACGGTGCTGCAGCTGCAGGGCGAGCTCGCGGTGGCCGAGGAGCGGCAGCGCAACGCGACGTCGCGCCGCAGCCGCGCCGAGGAGGAGCAGAAGGAGGGCGAGGCGCTCGGGCTGCGCGTGGCCGAGGAGCGCGAGCGCGCGATCGCCGAGCGCGCGCAGTGCGAGGAGACGCTGTCGGGCGCCGCGCAGGAGCTGGCCGAGCGCGCGGCGCTGGAGGAGGAGACGCGCCGCGCGGTGGCGTCCGCGCGCCAGCGCGTGGAGCAGGCCGAGCGCTCCGCGCGCGAGCTGCGCGAGCAGGCGCGCCGCCTGGAGATCGACCGCGAGGCGACGCAGCGCGAGGAGCAGGAGGTCGGGCTGCGGCGCGCCGCGCTCGACACCGAGCTGGCCGCGCTCGCGGACCGGATGGAGAGCGTGCAGCGCGAGATGGCCGCCGCCGCCGAGGCGCTGGAGCTGGCGCGCGAGCAGGTGGCGCAGGCGCAGTTCGAGCTGGACGAGGCGCGGCTCGCGGTGCGCGCGGCGCGCGACGGCGAGGCCGGCGCGCGCGCGGAGCTGGCGCGCGCCGACGAGATGCGCACGTCCATCCAGGGCAAGATCAACGGCCTGGAGGCGCTGGAGCGCGACCGCGTGGGCCTCGCGCCCGCCGCCGCGCGCCTGCTCAAGGAGCGGCAGCAGTTCGGCGACGGCGCGGTGCTCGGGCCGCTGTCGGACTTCGTGACCGCGGGCAGCGACGCGGCCGTGCTGGTCGAGCGCTTCCTCGGCGCCACCGTGCACGCGGTCGTCGTGCGTGACCGCGAGGTCGCGGACCGCATCCGCGGCTGGCACGCCGCCGCGAACCTCGGTCCCCTGCTCCTCCTGCCGGCCGACGCGATTCCCGCGACGTCGCCGTTCGCGGGCGCGACGACGCCCGACGGCGTGGCCGTGGACGCGACCGGGCTCGCGGCGCGCGTGCGCGCGGCTGAGCCGGCCGGCAGCTGGGTGCGCGCGCTCCTCGGCGGCGTCGAGGTGCTGGGCGAGGGCAGCGCGTTCGTGGACGCGCGCGGCGCGATGCTGCTCCCCGGGCAGACGTCGGGCCCCGGTCCGCTGCGCCGCCGCGCGGAGCTGGGCGACCTGCGCACGCAGCTGGAGGCCAGCGACGCGCGGCGTGAGGAGGCGCGGCAGGCGCTGGAGGCCGCGCGCACCGCGCTCGCCGCCGCGGAGGCGCAGCAGGCCGTCGCCGCCGAGGCGTCGACCGTCGCGCAGCAGGAGGCGCGGCGCGCCGACGACCAGCGCGCCGCGCTGGAGCGCCGCCGCCAGCGCGCGGCCCGCGAGCTGGCCGACGCGCACCAGCTGGCC
>CBHYLO010000609.1:0-2922 GCA_966128675.1 uncultured bacterium
GGCGCTCCCGCCCACGTTCACCGCGATGCGGCGCGGCTGCGGGAGCGCCGCCTTGGGCAGCCGGATGCGGAGCAGGCCGTGCTCCGTGTCGGCCGCGATCGCGTTCTCGTCGAACCCCTTGGGCAGCCGGAAGCTGCGCGCGAACCGGCCGTGCAGCCGCTCGCGCAGGTGGACGCGCTCGCCCTCGCGCGGCGCGTAGGCGCGGTCGCCGGCGACGGTCAGCACGCCGCGGTCGACGGTCAGCTCCAGCGTCGCCGGATCGACGCCCGGCACCTCGAGCTCCAGCACGTACTCGCTCTCGCTCTCGCGGACGTCCGCGGCCGGCGCCCAGGTCGCGCGGCCGGGCTGCGTGCCGAGCGTGGGCTGCAGCGCGCCCACGGTCTCGTCGAGCAGGCGGTCGATGTCGCGGCGGATGGTCAGCATCGGGACGGTCGTGAACATGCGGCACCTCGTCGTACTGTGCGGTTGAACGGGAAGGGACTCGGGCGCCGGTCGGCGCGTCGCGGCCCGGGCGCCCGCCTCTGCGGATCGTCGGGCGCGTCCGGCCCCGGGAAGTGGCATCGCCCGTTCCGGCCGATTCCGGTCGTTTCGACCGACTCGCGCGCGTGGCGCCGGTCAGGACGACCGTCCGGTCCGTCATCGTGACAAGGCCGACAGACGTGACGCCGGGCCACCCCCATCGGTCATCCATCGGTCATCTTGTCCGATGACGAGCGCGACGGGTACGTTGCCGCGCTCCCCGCCCGCCTCCCGCCTCGCGACACCGTGTCCGCCCCACTGCTCTCCACCCTCGTCACGCTGGCCGCCCGCCAGGCGGAGCCTGACCTGGTGCTCCCCTCCGCGCTCGCCGAGCTGCGCGCCGCGCACGGCCTGTCGGCGGCGTCCGTCTGGATCCCGGGCGTCTCGGGCCTGGAGCGGCGGTGGGGGGCGGGCGATGCGGTGGCGGACGAGCCGGCGGCGGCGCGCGCCCTGTTCGTGGACGGCGCGTCCGCGGCCGCGGGCGACTGCCGCGCGGTGGCGCTGCGGCTGCGCGGGCAGCTGGTCGGGGCGGTGATCCTCGCGGGCGGCGGTGCGGACGCCGCGGCGCCGACCATGGGGCCGATCGCGGACCTGCTGGCGGTCCTCGTGGGCCATGCCGCGCGCGCCGAGACGCTGACCGCCGAGCGCGACACGCGCACCGCGGAGCTGGACGAGCAGCGCCGCTTCGCCGAGACGGTGGTGGACTCGCTGCCGCTGGGCGTGTACGTGATCGACCGCGACTACCGCGTGCAGCTGTGGAACCGCAAGCGCGAGGTTGGCACGCAGGGCCTCGCCCGCGAGGCCGCGCTCGGCCGCTCGATCTTCGACGTCATGACGCGGCAGAACTCGGCCCTCATGCGCGCGGAGTTCGACGAGGTGTTCGCGACGGGCCGCCTGCAGCAGCTGCAGCTCGACTCGCGCTCGACGGGCGAGCTGCGCACCTACCGGCTCTCCAAGATCCCGATGCGCGACGAGTCGGGCGCGGTGTCGCACGTCATCACCGTGGGCGAGGACATCACGGAGTGGAAGGGCGCGCTGGAGCGCACCGCGCAGGCCGAGAAGCTCGCGGCCATCGGGCAGCTCGCCGCGGGCGTGATGCACGAGATTAACAACCCGCTGGCGACCATCGCCGCCTGCGCCGAGACGATGACCGTGTCGCTGGCGGAGCTGCCGCGCACGCAGCAGGCGCCGCCGGGCTTCGGCGAGTACCTGCGCATCATCGACCACGAGGTGCACCGCTGCCGCGGCATCGCCGAGGGGCTGCTGAACTTCAGCCGCGCCAAGCCGCTGCAGCGCGTCGCGCTCGGCCTCAACGCGGTGGTCGAGCAGACGCTCTTCCTGCTCAAGCACCATTCGCGCTTCAAGCGCTGCCTGGTGCGCCTCGACCTCGAGGACGGCACGGGTCCGCGCGTGCTCTGCGATCCCGATCAGATGACGCAGGTGGCGATGGCGCTGCTGCTGAACGCCGCCGACGCGGTGGAGGGCATCGCGCGCGGCGAGGACGACATGCCGGCCGCGGTCACGCTGCGCACGCGCGCCAGCGCCGACGGCGCGGTGCTGGAGATCGAGGACGAGGGCACGGGCATCGCGCGCGAGGCGCTGCCGAAGATCTTCGAGCCCTTCTTCACGACCAAGGAGCCGGGCGCCGGCACGGGGCTCGGCCTCGCGATCTGCTATGGCATCGTCCGCGACCACGGCGGGCGCATCGCCGTCGACAGCGAGCCGGGGCAGGGCAGCACGTTCCGCGTGGTCCTGCCGCTGGCGGCGTGAGCGACGGCGCACCGGAGGGCGCGGCGGCGCGCAGGCCGGTGCGCGTGCTCGTCGCGGAGGACGAGGCGCACCTCGGGACGCTGCTGGAGCAGTTCCTGATCGGGCGCGGCCACGACGTCACGCTGGTGCGCGACGGACGGGCCGCGCTCGCCGCGCTGCGGGAGCGCGACTTCGACGTCGCCCTCACCGACGTGCAGATGCCGGGGCTCGACGGGCTGGCGCTGCTCGCGGCGGCACGCGCGCTGCCGTTCGCGCCCGAGGTCATCGTCGTGACCGGCAACGGCGCGGCCGACACGCAGCTTCGCGCGCTGCGGCAGGGCGCGTACGACGCGGTCGCGAAGCCGTACCGCATGGCGGAGATCGACCTGCTGGTGCACCGCGCGGCCGAGAAGCGCGCGCTGCGCCGCGCGGTGGCGGCCCGCTCGGTGGCCGACGCTGCCGTGACGCGCTTCGTGACGACGGACGCCGCGCTCGCGGACGCGGTCGCGCGCGCCGAGTCGGCCGCGGCGTCGGGAGCGCCGCTGCTGCTGATCGGCGAGCCGGGCACGGGGCGGCGCACGCTCGCGCGCTGGCTGCACGCGCACGCCGGCCGCGCCGGCGCGTTCGTCGACGCGGATGCGCGCGACATGACCG
>CBHYLO010000610.1:0-2920 GCA_966128675.1 uncultured bacterium
GGCGGCGGTGCTGGGCGCCTGCGCGACCGCGCGCGGCGTGCAGGCGCCCACGCCCGCCAACGATCCGCTCGACGGGCTGCCGATCGTCGAGGTGCCGGCGCGCGCGGGCACCACGCCGTCCACGCTCGCGATCTTCCTCTCCGGCGACGGCGGATGGGCGACGCTGGACCGGCGCACCGCCGGCGAGCTGTCCGACCAGGGCGTCGGCGTCGTCGGGCTGAACTCGCGCAGCTACCTGATGCACCGCCGCACGCCCGAGCAGACCGCCGACGACGTGGCGCGCATCGCGCGCGCCTACGCCGCGCGGTGGGGGACGCGGCGGCTCGTGCTGGTCGGCTACTCGCGCGGCGCCGACCTGGTGCCGTTCGTCGCCACGCGCCTGCCCGCCGACCTGCGCCAGCGCACCGCGCTCGTGGCGATGCTCGGCCCCGAGCGCGCCGCCAACTTCCAGTTCCACTGGATCGACGTCGTGCGCGACGCGGCGCGGCCCGACGACCGGCCGCTGGCGCCCGAGCTGGAGCGGCTGCGCGGCACGCGCATCCTCTGCGTCTACGGCACGGCCGAGCAGGACACGGCGTGCCGCGGCGCGGATCCGACGCTCGTGACCGTGGTCGCGCGCGACGGCGACCACCACCTGGGCGGCGACTACCCGGGGCTGGCGCGCCTCATCCTCGGCGCGCTGCCCGTGCCGCCGTGAGCGCGTGACGCCGCGCGCGCAGCGGCTCGTCGCGGCCTTCGTCGCGTTCGCGGCGTCGCTCGTGCTGGGCGGGCTCTCGGCGTGCGGGCTGCTGCTCGGCGTGCGCCCGCTGGCCGACGCGCGGCCGGGCACGACGTCGTACCACGCGCTGCGTGTCGATGGCCGCGAGCGGCACTTCCTGCTGCACCTGCCGCCCGCGGCGGCGCGCGCGCGCGTGCCGCTGGTGCTCGCCTTCCACGGCTACCGCGGCAACGGCGCGCTGCTGCGCGAGGTGTCGCACCTCGACGACGCGGCCGACGCCCTCGGCTTCGCGGTCGCGTATCCGGACGGCACCGGGCCGCTCGGCTGGCTCGGGCTCTCGTGGAACGCCGGCACCTGCTGCGGCCGCGCGCACGCCCGCGCGGTCGACGACGTCGCCTTCGCGGACTCCGTGGTGGCCTCGCTCGGCCGCCGCGCGCCGGTCGACACGGCGCGCGTCTACGCCGTCGGCTTCTCGGCCGGCGGGATGCTGGCGCTGCGGCTGGCGTGCGCGCGCGCCCACACGTACGACGCCGTCGCCGACGTCGCCGGCGCGATGCCCGACGTGCCGTGCCGCCCCGCGCGTCCCGTCTCGGTGCTGCTCGTGCAGGGCGAGGACGACGACGAGCTGCGCTTCGACCTGCGCGCGCTGCGCCGCCCGCACGGCCACCCGTTCGCGCACTCGCTGGAGCAGGCGCTGCGCTTCTGGGCGGCGCACGACGGATGCGCGGGCGCGGTGGCGCGCGACTCGAGCGCGTCCGCGGTGTTCGTGCGCGCGATCGACTGCCCGCCGGGCCGCGAGGTCGCCCTCGTGACCGTGGCCGACCACCCGCACGCGTGGCCCGGCGGGCTCCCCGCGTGGCCGTTCGCGCCGCAGCCGGCGCAGCAGGTGGACGCGTCGCGGCTCGCGCTCGAGTTCTTCGCCGGGGTGCCGCGCGCGGCGGGTGCGGCGGGTGCGCGCTGACGCGCACGCCGAGGCGTCGCGTCAGGCGCCGTCGGCACCGTCGCCCCCCTCGCCGCCGTCGGCCGGCAGCGCGACCTCGAACGTCGTCCCGCCCGCGTCGCTGGCGGCCACGCGCACCGCGCCCGCGTGCGCCTCGGCGATCCAGCGCGCGATCGGCAGCCCGAGCCCCGCGCTGGACGAGTCGCCCACGCTGCCCGCGCGCGCCCGCCCGCGCGCGGTGGCGGCGGCGCGCGCGTCCGGCGCGCGGTAGGAGCGCTCGAACACGCGCTCCCACTCGGCGGCGGGGATGCCCGGGCCGCCGTCGCGCACGGTGAGGCGGTAGACGTCGCCGTCGCGCGCGGCGCCGATCGTCACGGTGCCGCCGCTCGGCGTGTGCTTGATGGCGTTGTCGACGAGGTTGAGCAGCAGCCGCCGCAGCAGCCCCTCGTCGCCGCGGAAGGGGAGCGCGTCGGCGAACGGGCCCACGTCGTCGGCCGGCGCCAGCACGAGCGCGACGCCGCGCGCGCGCGCCAGCGACTGCGCGGCCCGGCACACGTCGGCCGCCACGTCGGCCAGGTACAGCTCCTCCTGCGCCAGCGCGCGGTCGCCGGCGTCGGCGCGCGCCAGCAGGAACAGGTCGTCGACGATGCGGCGCATGCGGTGCGCCTCGTCGCGCATCACCACGATCGCGTCGCGCAGCGCGGACGCCGGCCGGTCGTCGCGCGCCAGCGCCAGCTCGGCCTCGCCGTTCAGCACCGCGACCGGCGTGCGCAGCTCGTGCGACGCGTCGGCGACGAAGCGGCGCTGCTGCGCGAACGCCTCGTCCAGCCGCGCCAGCAGGTCGTTGAACGCCGCGGCCAGCCGTCCCAGCTCGTCGCGCGGGTTGCCCGACGGCAGGCGGCCGTGCAGGCTCGCCGCGCCGATGCGCCGCGCCTGCTCGCTCATCGCCACCACCGGCGCGAGGCTCTTGCGCGCCAGCCAGTAGCCGCCGGCCGTCGCCACCAGCAGCATCAGCGGCACGCCCGCGGCCAGCGCCAGCGCCACCTCGCCCAGCAGGTGCGCCGCCGCGTCCTGCGACTCCGCCACGCCGACCACGAAGCGCCGCGCGCCCACCGTGTGCGGCAGCGCCAGCAGCCGCAGGTCGGCGCCCGCGCGCGGCGCCGTCCGCGGCGCCGGCACCCCGTCGGGCCCGCGCGCGCGCGCCACGTCGCGCAGCAGCGCGTGCAGCGCCTCGCGCGCCGGCGCGTCCGCTGCCTGCAGCC